>NZ_CALJXO010000001.1:0-2655 GCF_937988555.1 uncultured Boseongicola sp.
CATTCCGCGAGCGACGGTCAAATTTGTTGAATGGGCCGAACAAGGCCGTTGGGACGACGTTCAGACGGTACAGAACATTATCTCGCAGTTCGACACGATCATTACGGCTGGGCATCCGCTTTATGGGCACCACTGCTATTCCAAGGCGCTGGCGGCGGCTGCGGGTCACCCTGTGGGGGACGTGCGCGCGCCGATCACCACGTTCGAAAGCCTTGGTGCTGAGGGACGCGAGCGGATTGCAAAGATGGTTCCTTTGATGGAGGAGCTGGATCGGATCGTCGATACGATCGAGACAAAGTCCGTCGCTGCCAAGTAGGCTCATCTAATGTAGGCCGCGCCGTTCACATCGATAGTGGCACCGGTCAGGTGCCGGGCGCGGCCTTCGGCAAGAAATGCCGCCAGCTCTGCGATATCGGACGGAGGCACCCATTCACCCATGGGCAAGGTTGCGGTCACCGCAGCTTCGCCGCCCGTCAATGCAGCGCTGTCGACTGACATTTGCGTGCGCACAACACCGGGCGCGATAACATAGGCTAGGATACCACGATCCGCATAGTTTCGGGCCACTGTCTTTGTGGCTGCCGCAATTGCGGCCTTAGAGGCGGCATAGGCGATAGCACCGGGGTTCGAGGTGCCTCGTGTCGTGACCCAGCTTCCGATGCCGATTATCGCCCCCTGCTCGCCCGCGTTCAGCCACGTCGAGACAGCGTGACGTAGCAAGCGCGCAGGCGCATGCAGGTTCACCGCCATGGCCTCGGACCAGATTGCATCCCAATCCTCAATCGGGTCGAGAATGCCACCCGACTGACGCATAATGCCGGCATTGTTGACCAGAACATCGATCCGACCACCGGCCGCTGCGTGCGCCTGCGCCCAAAAGTCATCCACCGCACCCATATCCGAAAAATCAGCCGACAAAAGTGTCGCCTGACCTCGTTTCGCCCGTGAGGTGGCGACCTCGGCCCCGGCACGGTCGCCACCATAATGCGCGATAACAGTCGCACCAGCCTCGATCATGACTTCTGTGATGGCGGCCCCGATGCCCTTCGACGCGCCGGTAATAACCACTGTCTTTCCACCAAGATCTGCCATTGGCTATCTCCTCCTGACAAAGGGTGTGGAGCTGAGCTTCGGATTGCAGCGCGCATATTGGGCTGGAAGTGCGATTTCTTCATCCAGCGCCACTGCCGCCCGCCATGGCCATCGCGGATCCCACAACATGCCTCGTGCCAAAGCGATCATGTCCGCCTGACCTGTTGCTAGGATTGTCTCTGCCTGAATTGGATCAGTGATCTGACCAACAGCCATCGTGGGCATACCAGTCTCGCGACGGATACTTTCGGACATCCCTACCTGATACCCCGGTCCAGTTGTAATTTTTTGCCGCTGGTCCAGACCACCGCTGGTGACATCAATCATGTCGCAACCGAGTTCTTTCAGCGCGCGACAGAATTCGATGGACTGATCCAGGTCCCATCCGCCTTCAATCCAGTCTGTTACCGATAGGCGAACTATAACAGGTTTTTCAGCGGGAAATGCTGCCCGGATCGCACTGAACACCTCAAGCGGATATCGCATCCGGCCTTCAAGGCTGCCGCCGTAGACGTCGTCGCGGGTATTGGTAATAGGCGACAGGAATTGATGCAAAAGATACCCGTGAGCCGCGTGAAGCTCTACGATGTCGAAGCCAGCGCGATCGGCTCGCTTAGCGGCTTCAACGAACGCTAATTTTACGCGATCAAGATCGCTATCAGTCATTGGAGCCGGTGCCGGCCATCCGGGCAGATATGGCACCGCCGAAGGGGCTTGCGGCTGCCAGCCACCAGACCCTTCGATCATGCCGCCGCCTTGCCAAGGCGCGACGGTGTTGCCCTTGCGACCTGAATGGCCAAGCTGGATGCCGACGACCGCATTGCCCGCTGATTTCATAAAGTCCACGACGCGGGCAAATCCAGCTTCGGTCGCATCGTCGTAAAGTCCTGTGCATCCGTCAGTAATGCGGCCATCGGGCTCCACACCTGTTGCCTCGGTGAATATCAGACCCGCCCCTGACATTGCGAATTGCCCCAAATGCACGAGGTGCCAGTCCTGCGGCACTCCGTCCAACGCAGCATATTGGCACATCGGCGCCACGGTGATCCTGTTGGGAACCGTCAGCCCCTTCAGATCGAACGGCGAAAAAAGCGCGCTTGGCATTCAAGCCCTTTCATTTTCATTTGAATCGTAGTTCTGTGCGATATATTAACTTTTGTGCGTAACCTGAACATGTTGGTGGCAAACTGACAAGCGGAAAGGATTTCCTCTCAGATGACAAAACTCAACGTCGCAGCAAGTACATTCCCGTTTCTATATTCGCACGATGGCCTTGGCGCCATGAAACATCTTCGTACACTCGGCTATGATATCTTCGAGCTGATGATATTCCCACCGCATTGCTGGCCGCGAGAGCTGAGCGCGGATCAGGTCAAGGCCTACAAGGACTGGCTAAACGGCGAGGGCCTGAAGGTTTCATCTCTGTGTTACCCCCTTCTCGACAACAACCCCAACGGCGTCGATGTGCTTATGCGCGAATACACGCTGGACCGGTATCGCGAAGCGATAGACTTCGCCGCTGAGATCTCATGCCCCTACGTCGTCGCTATTCCAGGCCCGATA
>NZ_CALJXO010000002.1:0-3336 GCF_937988555.1 uncultured Boseongicola sp.
TGTTCGCCGTTTAAAGAGGTACGTGAGCTGGGTTTAGAACGTCGTGAGACAGTTCGGTCCCTATCTGCCGTGGGTGTAGGATACTTGAGAGGAGTTGCCCCTAGTACGAGAGGACCGGGGTGAACGATCCACTGGTGGACCAGTTGTCATGCCAATGGCAGTGCTGGGTAGCTATGATCGGAAAGGATAACCGCTGAAAGCATCTAAGCGGGAAGCCCCCCTCAAAACAAGGTATCCCTGAGGACCGAGGTAGACCACCTCGTCGATAGGCCGGAGATGTAAGCGCAGCAATGCGTTCAGTTGACCGGTACTAATTGTCCGATAGGCTTGATTTGATCCAGTAGTAGACTGGCTGTTGCACTTAACTGTGCGCAGTAAATCAAGAGCATACACCACAATATTGGTTACATGACTTGGATAGGCGTCCAGTCCTTTGGGATTGGACGTGGGTGTGTTCTTTTCTTGATTTGGTGGTCATAGCGCGAGCAAAACACCCGACCCCATTCCGAACTCGGCAGTTAAGTGCCGTCGCGCCGATGGTACTGCGTCTTAAGACGTGGGAGAGTAGGTCACCGCCAAATCTAGTAAGGAACACATCGTATCTCTCGACGATGTTGAACAAAAACGCCGCCCTTTGGGGCGGCGATTTTGTTTGTATTTCATGAATTATGCCTGCGCCAGGTGCGTTGTTAGCTTGTGTTAAGCATATCATTCATCGTGGATGCCATGAATGATTTTCTACATCTGTCCATCAAGGCCAAAAACAACAAAGTTACCCTTTGTGCGCTAAGGTGGCCCGCAAAAATAAGCCCTGCATCGGTGTCCAGACTGGCGACCAGGTAGGCGAGGCCTTCTTCCTCAAAACACTTCAGTGCCTTTCGCGTTTCTTTCTGAAGCACTGCACCATCACCTCACTGCGGATGGTAGATCTGCACGATCGACGGCACGCCGCGACCGACGCGAGTAAGGTCCTGTTCGCGGGCATAGGCCTGAAGGCTTGACGACGCCCACCAGCCACCTGCGCTAAGTGCGACAAGGCCACCGTTAGCACCCGTATATAGCCGAGCCGTGTCAGTTTCGCGCCTGAAGCGTGGCTCTCGGGTTTTTGTGCGCGCCTTTTTCTGCGGCCGCGCTGTCGGTTTTCCGGATTTTTCCATTTGTCTCACTGTTTTCTTTTTATCGCTCGAGAAGCCATCGCCGGAGTGGGTTTCGCAAAAAAAAGTGTTGGGCCATTTTCTTCACAAACCTGTCAACCAAGGACAGGCGAACACAGCACGGTCGCATTTTTTTTGTGCCGCGAGAAATCGAGAAAAAATGTTTGCAGCCAAGATGTTATGCGGCAAGGATGCTTGGTAGTCAGATGGGGTACACACCAATGCGACTTCTTATTTTAGGCACGGGGCGAATGGCCGGTGCGCATGCCGAAGCCTTCTCAAAGATCGCGGGGGTCACGCTAGCGGGCTGCGTCGATATCGATACGGATCGAGCCGAGGCCTTTGCCGCAGAACATGCAATTCCGATGGCCTTCACCAGTCTGGTTTCTGCATTGGAGAGCGGCGAGGTCGATGCCGCCGCAAACTGTACACCGGACGCCTCGCATTTTGAGACCACGATGGCGGTGCTTGAGGCCGGTGCGCATGTCTTTTGCGAAAAGCCCCTCGCGACGACCTATGAAGATGCCGCCCAGATGGCTGCCAAGGCACGAAGCAAGGGCATCATTCACGGTGTTAACCTTACCTATCGAAATGTCGCCGCCCTACAAACCGCGCGGACTCTCATCGCAGAAGGGCGCATCGGTCATATCAGGCATTTTGAGGCGTCCTATCTACAAAGCTGGTTAACGCAGCCGGCCTGGGGTGATTGGCGCTCTGACCCAACGTGGCTTTGGCGGCTTTCGACAGAGCATGGATCGCTTGGAGTTCTGGGGGATGTTGGCATCCATATTTTCGATTTCCTAACCTACGCGGCGGGGCAAAATGTGGCTGAGCTAACGGGGAGACTTGGCACATTCGACAAGGCCGAGGACGGTCGGATAGACGGCTATACCCTTGATGCAAATGATAGTTTTTCTGCGACAGTCGCGCTAGAGAGCGGCGCGTTGGGAGTAATCCATGCAACGCGTTTTGCGCCTGGAAATTTGAACGACCTCAGTCTGCAAATATACGGCACCAAAGGAGGGCTAAAAGTGACGAACACTGGCCCGCTTGGCACGCTGAGAGTTTGCGAAGGAGACAATTTGGAAAAGGCAACCTGGGTGCCTGTGGTTCTTTCACCGGTAAAGACCAACTTCGAGCGTTTCGCGGAAGCGGTGCAATCAGGCGCAGGAATGGTGCCAGATTTCGACGAAGGCGCGCGCCTGCAGGCTGTGTTGGATGGTGTCTTTCGCGCACATAACGAGCGTCGGCAAATATCCCTTTAGCGCGCTCGAATTTAGGCGCTTCTGCCCTTGCGGCTCGCATGAATGACAGTTACATCACAAGAATTGGCGCGGGGTGGAGCAGCCCGGTAGCTCGTCAGGCTCATAACCTGAAGGTCGTAGGTTCAAATCCTACCCCCGCAACCAATTTTTATTATTAAGAAATAATACGCAGCGCATCTTTCAGGGGGCGCTGTTCACGGTCAATTATTGATTAGATTACCATAAGCCATTGATTTTATTGGCGCACAAAACTCATACAAAATCGTTAAAAAACCTGACGGGCGTAAAATCGCTATACATATATTGTCAGTACGCGACGTGTGAGGGGCGTAGGATCAAATCCTATCTTCCAGGTAGGAACGTCAATGGAAGTGCTGACTGGTCTCGTCGACTGACATTTTCGTTCTCTTCCAACTCCGTGGCTATTTTCGCCCGTACCAAGTACCTTTGCCTGTTGCATGTTGTACCAAATGGTTCGCGGAAACTAATGACTGAAGGTGTTTTTTGATGGTATTACGGTTGGCGCTCGTGATAATGACCACTTGCCCAATTGTGATCTTGCCACGCTCTTTGGCGAACTCAAGTATCTGAACGGAAAGCTCAGGCAGCTTGTCGATTACAAGCCGCTCGCGTTCGATTTTCTTTTCTAGATTTTTCTTCTGCTGCTGTAAGGAAGAGATATGGTTGAAAGTTGGTGATGGCCCCTGAGGGGCGGCATATCATGGCGGTGTCGAGTCGCCGTCAATTCTCAAAGAGAAAGGGATATGCCACATGTCGAAATCTACTGTTGTTCCATTCGATCTGCCATCGGAATTTTCACCTGACCCGCTGACCGAGGTCATTCAGGCTGGAGCCAAGGAATTGCTTCGCACAGCAATTCAGGCCGAAGTTGCTGGCTTCATGACCGCTCACGCGCA
>NZ_CALJXO010000003.1:0-5087 GCF_937988555.1 uncultured Boseongicola sp.
TCATTACAGAACCGGGTGTGCCAACTTCGTCACCGTAATAGAGGTGATAAACTTCCGGCGCGTCAAAATTCACGGTCTTCTTCACTCGGCGCAGGCCGAGGGTTTTGGTGAAGAACGCATTGTTTTCAGCTGCATCGCCAGCCATCGAGGTGACGTGGTGCAGACCCTTGATTTCCTTGATCATCGTTTCGCCTTTCAAATCGTCTGTCTCTTGTCGACACTAAGATAGGGCAATGCAGTGTTGTTCAGAATAGAAACGTTCTTGCATTGAGGCCTAGCTGGCCCGAAGCTGCATATTTGGGCTCCATGAAGCACGTTACAGACTCAAGTTGACAGCCATGGTTAGGTAAGGCTCTGACACATTTCGAAAATTTGGGTTATCTGTTCATTTTGGGTGTGCCTGTGGCGCGATGTGCTCATTAATCCATATCAAACCCAAAATGAACGTCAAATCGACTTGTTTGAGTGTTCACGCACAGTGTCATTATGGGTCCGCCCTAATTACACAACAATTGAGGATAATATCTTATTTAGCTAGACGTCTGTAAGTAGCCCTGAGAACATCAGTCTACATTTGTTCTTTCAACTGGCCAAATGTGCACGCTCGGTCCAGTTAGGCCGACAACCCAACTTAGGGCCTTCATGGACGGCCCAAAGCTGCCGTTCGTCGCGGGTTTAGTCGCTGCGGTGCAGCTTCCCCAAAGCAGACCCTTAAGCTTGCGGCAGCATTTGTCGGCATCGATGACTGCTCAGCGGGACTTTGCTGCCTTTCAGCGCATCCTTTCATCTCGACATAGGTCGCGATCTCCAATAGCGCCGCGTCATGAAGAGCTATTTCATTGATACCGCCGCAACTGTCACTTTCTTTACGGTTGTCGCCGCTCTGAGCGAGCTGTTGATTGCAGGCATGGATCCCAAACAGGTTCTGATTGCGCGACTGATCATGATACCGGTCATGATGGCTACGGCGCGGCCCTATGGCCTATGGCGGGACTGGTTTTTTTCAAAGACTCGGCCACAACGGCGGATAACGAACGTCGTCTGCGACATCATTGCTTTCATCACATTCCAAGTGCCTGTCTATGTGGTGACACTTGCCTTAGCGGGCGCAACCGCTTCAGAAATCGCAGCGGCAGTGAGTGCATCTATCGTGTTTATGATCCTGCTAAGCCGACCATTCGGCATATATCTTGAAGCCGTGCGAAATTGGGCAAGAACTTCTGTAAGGTAGGGCTCCTTGCTGCCGTTAGCCGCATCGCAGCATCCTGCCAAACGATCTCGCCCCGACCAACATGAACGGCCCAGACCAGCCTTTCGATCCATCAACCAGCGCCGCAGTGCAGCTTTCGCATTCCTGCCATTCGTGCATGCCGCAGCATTTTTGTCGGCTAAAACGTCAGTGTGCGGGACTAATCCGTCATTCGCTGCGGGGCAGGACCTTGATGTCGAATGGACCACTGGCAAACGGGCACGGAGGTCTGTTTTGCGTCGACGTTCTGCATTGAGCAATATCAAAGCCGAAACGCATTTTTCTGGCATCATCAGCGAATAACCTAATCGGACAAATAAAGAGGATTTAGAAGATGCTCGGA
Organism: uncultured Boseongicola sp.; assembly: GCF_937988555.1. NCBI lineage: Bacteria > Pseudomonadati > Pseudomonadota > Alphaproteobacteria > Rhodobacterales > Paracoccaceae > Boseongicola > uncultured Boseongicola sp. Next base: position 1,593 of record NZ_CALJXO010000003.1, read on the forward strand.
GAGAAGACGACACCGCAACGGTTCACCGCAAGAAATCCACTAACTGACAATTTTCGGCGCGAGATGGAGTCAGTGATGTCGCGGTTTTTTGGAGACACTCCACCATTCTCACCACTAGAAACCGCCGCGCAGCGGACGGGTTTCCCTTCGCTCGATATGACGGGTGCGGTTTCGCCCGCCATCGACATCAACGAGACAGATACGGCCATCGAATTGACAGCTGAGTTGCCTGGCCTTTCCGAAGATGACGTCGAAATCGAGCTCAAGGACGGCAGATTGACTCTACGTGGTGAGAAGAACGTCACACACGACGGTAAAGGCGATCTGCGCATCAGTGAGCGAAGCTACGGCAGCTTTTCTCGAACTATGACGCTACCTGACACTGTCGACATCGAAAAGATTACTGCCGAGTTTGAGCAAGGTGTTTTGAACATCACCATGCCGAAAACTAAGCCGGCGGAACCAAGTCGAAAGATCAAGGTCTCTTCAAAATAGCGACTTATTCAAAGGCTGTTGGCTTCCCGAACCGGCGTCACGGACGCACGGGGGGCGACGTTTATCGGCCTTCTAAGTGCCGTTCTGTTCGCTGATCCGGTGTCCGGGGGTTCTAGCTCGTTGGCTGCTTTCATGGAAAGCGGGCCCCTACGTAGTGTGAGCAAACGGCCAAGTTGTGGGACAAAGCCGCCATTCTTTCCTTGAGATCGCTGGTGAAAAAGTTCGTTATGCACTTTGAATCCCACAACTTTGGAATACGCTATCAACGACGGGGAGGACATCTTGCCGAAAAAGCAAAAGCGCCGGGACTCGATATCCGTAGTTGGACCGTATTCCCGTGTCAGGGTCATCGTAGCTGTTGTCGTCTTTTTCTTTGCGTTTGCTGCAATCGGCTATCGAATGCTCTTTGGCTGACCGCTCTGCGGAACCAGGACGCGGACCTTGCTGTTTCTTCCTGATACTGGCTGTTTAATGCTAGGCTTCAGCCCGGGTGAAGGAGGAGTACGAAAGATGGGCGAACTGTTCGAGCTTTATTCGCATGGTATCGATGCCGATCCATTTCCGGGATACGCTCGGTTGCGGGACGATGCGCCCTGCTATTGGAGCGATAGCGCGGGCCTTTGGATTTTTTCGCGGTACGAGGACGTCGCCAAAGCTGCGCAAGATTGGGAGACCTTCTCATCGCTGCGCGGCAACTTGATCGATGAAATTCCCGGGCGCTCAGGCGGGACACTGGGCACCACCGATCCGCCACATCACGACCGGCTGAGGTCACTCGCGCAAGCCGCGTTCACGCGCAAGGCAGTCGAAGACTTGGTTCCACGAACAGGAGCGATCGTGGATGCGACCATCGAACAGCTCGATGGTATAGATGCCTTTGATTTCGTCGCTGACTTTTCAAGCCGCGTGACGGTTGGAACGATCTTTGCGCTCCTAGGGCTGCCCGAACGCGACCCTGCAGAAATCCGTCACAAGGTGGTCCTTTCGATTTCGACCGATAAAGAAGCGCGGGGCCGAAATCCTCAACTCAACGAGGCATTCACGGAATTGACGCACTTTCTGGCAGACGAGATCGCGGAACGTCGCACCCGTCCAGCCGATGACCTGATCACTGCGCTGGCCGAGGCCGAGGTCGATGGAGAACGGCTGACGGATCGAGAGGTGATGCTGACGACCACAATGTTTGTCGTTGCGGGGGTCGAGTCCCTGTCGAGCTTCATGAGCATCTTTGCGCTTAACCTGGCAGAACACACAGACTCCCGACGACGCATCGCCGCAGACCCGGGTCTTACGCCACAGGCAATCGAAGAGTCCCTCAGGTTCAACACCTCGGCGCAAAGGTTCAAGCGGACCGCGACCAAGGCGGTTGAGGTCCACGGAAAGATCATATCGCCGGGTGATACCGTCGTCCTGGCATACGGCGCGGCAAATCGTGATGAGCGAAAGTTTCCAGAGGCCGATGTGTTCGATATCGATCGAAATCCGCGTGGTCACCTGGGCTTCGGCACTGGAAAGCACTTCTGCATCGGCAGCGTTTTTGCTCGCATGGTAACAGCTGCCGCCATCAACCGACTCCTGTTGCGCATTCCGGACTTCGAACTTGGAACTCGAGATATCGACTGGATTCCGTCGTCGAATTTCCGCAGTCCCGTGTCTCTTCCCCTCGTGTGTGCCTAATCTCGGGCGCCGTCCGCTTTGGGCTCTGAGCAGACCACTGCAGTGCGGCATGCTTGATCTTCCGGTTGAGCCCGCCTCCAATAGCGCACGTTCGTGTGTCTGGGAAAACGCCCTCGCCTCAGACGCTTAGGCCCACACCCGGACATTCCTAGATTGGAAGCGGCCCTTGGACTGGCTGGCGTGGAACGACGGCATCGAGCCCACAACAGACATGGTCCTGCGCCGACGCTCGCAGATGCAGCAACCCCGTTGACCGGACCCATCAGCTGCGCCGCAGAAAGAAAAGCTGCCGTTCGTTGCGCCCGCAGCGATTTTCATGCCCGTGATGTCCGAGTTGCGGGACGAAGCCGTCACTCATTACAACACTAAGTCATCGTCTGCTAAACTGAACGACGGATTTTGAGGCCACATTATATTCAACAATTGACAGGTTTCCGTTTTGTTAGACGATGGCCCTACTCAAACAAGAAAAGGGGAGGCTTGTGATGAAATTCTTTCACAGTGTCGCATTCGCGGCAGCAATCGCGATCACGGGATCAGTTTCGAATGCGCAGGACGATGCCGGATTGAACAAAGATTATCGGACGTTTCACTCAGATGGGAAAGTCGAATACGGCGAGATCGGCGACAGCTACGACTCGGACCTCGTGATGTATCTCGCAGGGAACCAGTTCATGGTGATGGAAGAACTCATCCAGGATTTCCAGTCGTTGAACTCCGACATTGAGACGATTTATGTCGAGACGATACCGCCCGGACAAATTCTGAATGGTCAAATCCTTCAGCAAGGTCAGATCAACGATCAGGACACTGCGATGAACCCCGATCTCTATGCGTCGGTGAACCTCAATCACCTCAAGAAACTCGCTGGAATGGAGAAGATGAATGACTACATGATCTACATGTTGATTTGCGTTGAGAACTGACCCGGTATTTTCACCGAGATTTGACCCACCCTTGTTTATGTATCCACGGTTATGCGTTGGTCAATGTTGGCGTCTCCTTTCGGTTTTTCTTTGCGGCCTCAGAGCTGGCCTTGAAGCGGTAGCTGTCGTTGCCGGTCTCGAGGATGTGGCAGCGATGTGTGAGGCGATCCAGAAGCGCGGTTGTCATCTTTGCATCTCCGAAGACCTGAGCCCATTCTGAGAAGCTGAGGTTGGTGGTTATGATGACGCTGGTGCGCTCGTAGAGTTTGCTCAGCAGATGGAACAGCAGTGCGCCGCCGGATGGACTGAACGGGAGATAGCCAAGTTCATCCAAAATCACGAGATCGATTTTGGTCATCATCTCTGCCATCTTTCCGGTCTTGCCGAGCACTTTTTC
>NZ_CALJXO010000004.1:0-16886 GCF_937988555.1 uncultured Boseongicola sp.
AACCTGGCGTGATCTTTATCGACCGTATCAACGCGATGAATAACCTTGCCTACTGCGAAACTATCAGTGCGACCAATCCGTGCGGGGAACAGCCGCTGCCCCCCTATGGGGCCTGTCTGCTTGGATCAGTGAACCTCGCGCGGCTTGTGAACGATCCTTTCAGCGAAACCGCCCATCTTGACGAAGACGCACTGGACCATTTGGTCGCGATCGCAGTGCGCATGATGGACAATGTTGTCGACACCTCGCGCTTTCCGCTTGAGGCACAGCGACAAGAAGCGCTGAGCAAGCGTCGGATTGGTTTGGGTGTCACGGGTCTGGCCGATGCGCTTTTGATGGTGGGGCAACGCTATGGGTCTGACGCGGCGGCGCGCCTGACCGGGCACTGGCTTAAGCAGATTGCCCGCGCCGCATATCTGGCCTCGGCCCAACTCGCTAAGGAAAAGGGCGCCTTTCCGCTCTTTGACGCGGATAAATTCCTTTCGAGCGGCGCCATGCAAGCGATGGACGACGATGTGTGTGCCGAAATTCGAAAAAACGGCATTCGTAACGCTTTGTTAACCTCGATCGCTCCGACCGGGACAATCAGTCTTTATGCAGGCAATGTTTCCAGCGGGATTGAGCCCGTCTTTGCCTATGCCTACACGCGCAAAGTTCTGCAAAAAGACGGCACGCGTACCGAAGAAGAGGTTGTTGATTACGCCGTGCAGATGTGGCGCGACCGCTTTGGCGATGCCGACTTGCCAGACTATTTCGTGAACGCTCAAACGCTGCCTCCAGGCGATCACGTAAAGATGCAGGCTGCTGCACAAGAATGGATCGACAGCTCGATCTCAAAGACGATTAATGTGCCCGAGGATATTGATTTCGAGGCGTTTAAGAACGTCTATCTGCAGGCCTACGAGACCGGCTGCAAAGGCTGCACAACCTATCGTCCGAATGCGGTCACGGGATCGGTGTTGAGCGTTTCCGAAGAAAAACCCGCCGCGCCAGACGTCATTTCGAAAGGTGACGGCACGCCCGCAATGCCGCACGGCGACGTCGTCTATATTGCAGAACCACTTGACCGGCCGCAGTCGCTTGAAGGGGCAACTTACAAGCTGAAATGGCCCGATAGCGAGCACGCAATTTACATCACCATCAACGACATCATTCACGGCGGCCGACGCCAACCCTTTGAAGTCTTTATTAATTCCAAGAATATGGAGCACTTCGCCTGGACCGTCGCCCTGACGCGAATGATCTCGGCTGTATTCCGTCGTGGTGGGGACGTGTCTTTTGTTGTCGAGGAATTGAAGGCCGTCTTTGATCCGCGCGGCGGGGCTTGGATGCAGGGCAAATACGTCCCATCAATCCTCGCTGCCATCGGCAGCGTGATCGAGCGCCATCTGGTTTCGATCGGTTTTATCGCAGGCGAGGGCATGGGGCTTAAAGAAGACCCAAGGGCACAGGTTGTGAACCTGAACGAGAACCGCGGGCCGGCCTGCCCAAGCTGTGGGCAGTTTGGCATGCGTATGATCGAGGGCTGCATGACTTGCCCAAGCTGCGGCCACTCGAAATGCGGCTAGACTGAGCGGTTGGATTGTTAAAATGTGAAACGCCAACCATAAATTCACCATTTTAGTCGGGAAGAAAACTGACCGTAATTCACGTCATATGCGCTTCGACTGATATCTCCGATAGCCTTTCGCTCTCGGAGATATGAGCAACAGCAGTTTTCAACTCCTCAATGGTCAATTATTGGCTGTAGCAACAAATGGGGCCCAGGTAGCAGCGTGCAAATCCGGTCTGGGACGCCATTCACACGCAGTGTTTCCGAAAAAAATAGGCGCAACGCGCGCGAAATTATGCTATAACTCAGCCAGTTAGTCCTTTTGGGGAAGGAAAAACGCGATGGGACGCATATTCATTTTGGCAGTCGCCTTGGCCGCAGCGGGCTTCGCATTCAATCAGTATACTGGCCGAAATCCGGTTCAAAGCTTGCAGGGTTTTGTCTCCGGTGGCGGGGGCGGCGGCTTTGCGGGAGGCTATGGATTGGCCGTCGATAGCAGCCGGTCAATTGGCGGTTCGGCGAAAGGCCTGGCCAGCGGTGCCACTGCAGCCTTCGGCGCGTTTGGGAAGTAGTCTGCGCGCCGTGTTCAGGGGCCAGACCTGAGAATTCTCATGACTTTTCATGCGAAATTTGGCGTCACTTAAAGCTGCTGCTCGAAATTTTACCCACAACGTGCTAGAATCACAGGGTTATTAAGACGGCTTGGCGGGCTATTGTGAGCCTTCGTTTGATAACCGTCGCCGTCGTTTTATTAGCTATTTACATAGGGTTTGGTGACTTTTTGACCGCCAGCGCTTTATCAACTCCCCAGTTGTTTGTTTCTGAAGTTGGGCGTGGGATTGGCGGAGCGATCACTGGGGTTACCACAAGCATCGGGAATTTCTTCACTAGGCGACGCTTTGAGAATCCGAGGAGAGAGGTCGATTTGGAACTGTTGTTTCGCGGGTTGCGGGAGGCCAATGATCGTTCTGTCTTAAGATCAGGCGTTCAGAAATGCAGACACAGCGGCTTCGAACTCGCGCGGTTTCTCGGCATGCAACCAATGACCGGCGCCAGGGATTTTCGCAAATCTCGCCATTGGGAATAACTGCCGGATAGTCGCGCGGTGGGCCGGTTGAACGTAGTCACTGTTTGCCCCGGACAAAAAAAGAGTGGGGCCATCGAACGTCCCGCTGACGTGGGGAAAGCCAATGATACTGTCCATCTCGTCGGCCAAGACATCTAAGTTCAGCCGCCAACGACGGGCCTTCACATCAAGTGATTGCAGCAAAAAGGCGCGCACACCGGCATCGTCAATATGTGCCTGCAATTGGCGATCCGCATCACCGCGTGTTTCGACCTGATCCAGATCGAGGTCACGCATAGCGTCGATCAGCGGCGTCTGGGTGTGGGAGTACGCCACCGGCGCGATGTCGGCCACAATCAATTTACGGACCTTCTCCTGATGGGCCAGCGCCAGCACCATGGCTGCCTTACCCCCCATCGAATGCCCCAGAACGTCAGCTTGCTCAGGGATCACCTTTGCAAGATCATCAGCCATCTGGGGGTAGCGGTGGGCGTCGAACCAGGGGCTTTCGCCGTGGTTTCGCATATCCACCGCGCGGACCGTGCGGTCTTCCGACAATCGCTTAGCCACGACGCCCCAGTTGCGCGCAGAGCCAAAAAGACCGTGTGCAATCAATAGGGGCGTCGTCTCAGAAGGGCCGTCGTAGGTATTGGCTTCCAGCATGCCTGACGATCAAAGCCCGGGATAAATCGGGAAACGATTGCAAAGGGCTTTGACGTCGGCCTTCACGCGCGCTTCGATCTCGCCATTGCCGTCTTCGCCATTTGCCGCAAGACCTTCGACCACTTCGGTGATCCAACGCCCGATTTGGCGGAACTCGCCTTCGGCGAAGCCTCGCGTGGTGGCCGCCGGCGAGCCCAATCGCACGCCCGAAGTAATCATTGGTTTTTCAGTGTCAAATGGGATGCCATTCTTATTGCAGGTAATATGCGCACGCCCCAAAGCCGCTTCTGTCGCTTTCCCGGTGACGCCTTTTGGCCGCAGATCGACAAGCAGAACGTGCGTGTCTGTCCCGCCTGTTACGATATCAATACCGCTTGTCATCAATTCCTCTGCCAAGGCCTGCGCGTTCTTGATGACTTGTTGTTGGTAGACTTTGAATTCAGGCCGTAGGGCTTCGCCGAATGCAACGGCTTTGGCTGCGATGACGTGCATCAGGGGGCCGCCCTGAATGCCAGGGAAAATCGCCGAGTTGAACTTCTTGGCCAAAGCCTCGTCGTTGGTCAGGATCATCCCGCCGCGAGGGCCCCGAAGGGTCTTATGCGTTGTGGTCGTCGCGACATGTGCGTGGGGGAAGGGCGAAGGATGCTCGCCAGCGGCCACCAGACCCGCGAAATGTGCCATATCCACGTGGAGAAATGCCCCAACGCTGTCGGCGATCTCGCGCATTTTGGCAAAGTCGATTTGGCGTGGGATGGCTGAGCCACCAGCAATAATTAGTTTCGGCTGATGTTCTGCGGCAAGTTTAGCGACCTGATCGTAGTCAAGCCGAAGGTCTTCCTTTCGCACACCGTACTGGATGGCATTGAACCATTTGCCAGATTGGTTTGGCTTGGCGCCGTGCGTAAGGTGTCCGCCGGCATCAAGGCTCATTCCGAGGATCGTATCGCCGGGTTGGAGAAGTGCTGTAAACACTCCCTGGTTCGCCTGACTGCCCGAGTTTGGCTGGACGTTGGCAAATTCACATCCGAACAATTCTTTCGCGCGATCGATGGCCAGAGTTTCTGCGATATCAACGAATTGGCATCCGCCATAGTACCGACGGCCCGGGTAGCCTTCGGCGTATTTGTTCGTCATGACAGAGCCTTGCGCCTCCATCACGGCAGCAGAAACGATGTTTTCTGACGCAATAAGCTCGATCTCGTCTTGCTGGCGGCCAAGTTCGGAGCGAATGGCGCTGTACAGTTCGGGATCACGGTCAGAAAGGCTTTCGGTGAAGAATCCTGAATCGCGGTGGATGACGTTCATGGGCTTTCCCCCTTCGGGTCGCTACTATGTCTGGGATGCTTCATACGCGCAAAGTCTGTGCCGGAAAAGCAAGGAAACCGGCGGTTCGATGCGCGAAGTCGTCACGTCCTGCAGCTATCCGCACTTGTGTTTCGGATGCCCCCGGGTAATCGTCACGCCACCAGGGGGCAGCCGGGACGCGATGAGCATCAAAATATCCTTTCGCGCCAGTGATATGGCAGTTGCGCAGGCAGCGCTGACGGCGCTGACCGACCGCTATGGTCAGGTTGCTGTTGAAGAGGCGGATGTTGTTGTTGCTCTTGGAGGCGACGGCTTCATGCTGGAAACCCTGAGCGAGATGCGTCGCTTCGACAAACCGGTCTATGGAATGAACCGTGGCACTGTCGGCTTTTTGATGAATACGTTCAGCGAAGACAATCTGCCGGCGCGCGTGGAAGAGGCCGAGGAAGCCACATTGAACCCTCTGGCCATGCGGGCAGAAGGCGTTGACGGCATGGTCACTGAAGCGCTCGCAATCAACGAGGTGTCGCTTTTGCGTGCCGGGCCGCAGGCCGCGCGCCTTCGGATTTCCGTGGACGGAAAGACCCGTATGGAAGAATTGGTCTGTGACGGTGCGCTGGTCGCGACACCAGCCGGATCAACCGCTTACAACTATTCAGCGCATGGGCCGATTTTACCTATCGGGGCCGACGTCCTTGCCTTAACCGCAGTGGCAGCCTTTCGACCAAGACGGTGGCGCGGTGCGCTTTTGCCGAAATCGGTCACGGTCCGGTTTGATGTGCTGAACCCAGAAAAACGCCCTGTGCGGGCAGACGCCGACAGTCGCACTGTTCCTGATGTGCGCTGGGTGGAAGTGCGCAGCGAAACCAGCATCACTCACAGGTTGATGTTCGATCCCGGTCACGGATTGGAAGAACGCCTGATCCGCGAGCAGTTCTCCTAAATCGCGCGACGCCTCGGAGACCGCTAAATCCAAATCGCTGAGGCCCGAGAAGAGGCAGTCGATGAAATCAGTATTCAGGTCGCGCCCCAGCTTAGCCTGGCGGAGCCTTCACCCTATTTCAGCGACCGTCACTGATCGTTCGTTTCACCACGATTGCTTCCAGCCGGATTGAAACAGCCGATGAGATCGCGCGTCGGATGAAACAGGTTCTCCAGCTTGCTTGGCAAGACAGGCTCGTTGCCACCCCGGATTGCGATCTTGGGTTTCTTGGGCCCGAACAGCAACGGCAAAGCTTCGTGCCCTTTGAAAGGCCGTCAGGAAAGCCTGCCCGCACGGCGCAAGCGTGGCTTCCCTGCCGCGCATCGGATCCGGTAGCTTTCGGGCTCTTGAGCGAGACCTTTCCAACTGGCAATGTACATGAAACATAAACTGAGGCACCGGGATAACCCGGGCCCGAGGCAACGAGTGAGGCATCAGCCATGAGCGACCCGGCACCCCTGGCCGAGGATTTACGTGCGCGTATCCTGAACGAACCCGATATGATCCTAAGCGATCCTGCCGTTATGCGTGCTTTGATCACAGCGAACGAGCAGGCGATGGGCGCGAATATCGTGGACCTGCGCGGGGTCGCGATGGAGCGGCTTGAAGATCGGCTGACCCGTCTCGAGGACACGCATAATTCCGTGATTGCAGCGGCTTACGAGAATCTCGCGGGGACCAATCAAATCCATCGCGCTATTCTTGCTTTTCTTGAGCCGCTTGAATTTGAGGCGTTTATCCGCTGCTTGGGCGAAGATGTCACCGACATCTTGCGCGTCGGTAAAGTGAGGCTCTTGCTGGAAAGTCACGAAAGCGCAATGGACCCGACACTGGTCGAGATCAGTGACGTCCTTTCGATCGCTGAACCTGGCTTTTGCGAAGATTATGCAGGGCACGGGAAAGCCCCGCGTCAGGTGACCTTGCGGGGTGTGACGCCGGGCGAGGGGACAATTTATGGCGCCTCTAACGCCTGGGTGAAATCCGAGGCCTGCATCCTTCTCGACTTTGGCGAGCAGCGACTGCCAGGCATGCTGGCCTTTGCGTCAGACGATCCACATCAGTTCTCGGCCAATCACGGCACCGATCTTTTGAGTTTTATGGGCAGTGTTTTTGAACGCGCGATGCGGCGCTGGCTGGGGTGATATCTTCAGGGCTCAGGGAGGCGCTTCAACGCTGGCTCGCGGAGCTTTCCGCCGTCGGCGGCCGAGCGCCAAAGACGGTTGACGCCTACAGGACCGACGTCTCGGGTTTCCTAGCGTTTCTTCAGGCGCATCTCGGCGACGCCGCTGGAATAGTGGTTTTGGGGAAGCTGGCGACACGGGATATGAGAGCCTGGATGGCGCACGAACGTGGACGTGGGGTCAGTGCACGGTCTCTGGCCCGGTCTCTGTCAGCAGTGAAAAACTTCGTCGGTTGGGTGGCCGAGCGGGAGGGTTTCGATCCGAGCACGGTTCTAATGACACGCTCGCCTCGGTTTCAGAACAAGCTCCCGCGCCCGTTGGATGTCTCTGCTGCACGCGCAATGATTGATACTGTCGAATTGCAGGCGACCACCGATTGGGTTGCGCGGCGCGACGCGGCCGTCGTGACGCTGCTTTATGGGTGCGGATTGCGGATTTCGGAAGCTTTGGCGCTGACCGGAGATGCTCTGCCGCTGGGCGATGTAATGAGGATTGTCGGCAAGGGTGGCAAGGAGCGTATCGTGCCCGTGATCCCCGCGGCGCGTCGGACCATCGATATCTATGCTGAATCTTGTCCGTTTGATCTCGACGGGGCTGCCCCGCTGTTTCGAGGCGTTCGAGGTGGCACTCTCAACCCGCGTTTGGTCCAGAAAGTGATGGAAAAAGCGCGCGCGCAACTTGGTTTGCCAGCAACGGCAACACCCCATGCAATGCGCCACAGCTTCGCGACACATTTGCTGAACGCCGGTGGTGATTTGCGCTCGATCCAAGAGCTTTTGGGTCACGCGTCGCTGTCGACGACTCAAGCCTACACAGCGGTTGATGCGGCGCGCCTTATGGAAGTCTACAAAGCCGCCCACCCAAGAGCACAATGAGCGAAATGCGAAATACTGAGATTTGCTGGTGTTCCAAAGGCATTTCCGGCATGAGAGCCGAATGAATATCCAGACCAAAGCCTATCTTGTTCACCTTCTGACGGCCACCGGCGCAGTGCTGGCGATGTTGGCGATGCTCGAAGCAGTTCAAGAGGACTGGGCGATGATGTTCTTTTGGCTAGTGGTTGCCTTCGGCGTTGACGGGATCGACGGGCCTTTGGCGCGGGCGACCAATATAAAGGTCAACGCTCCCCGGATCGATGGCGTCTTGTTAGACCTGATCATCGACTATCTGACCTATGTCTTTATTCCGGCGTTTGCGCTCTTTACGTCGGGGTTGCTGCCGGGGTGGACCGGGTGGTTTGCGATCATAGTGATCACCTTCACATCGGCGCTTTATTTCTCAGACACACGCATGAAAACAGCGGATTACTCGTTTGCTGGCTTCCCGGGCTGTTGGAACATGGTGGTTTTGGTGTTGTTTGCCGTGCAACCAAACTTCTGGGTAAGTCTTGGGATCGTTGTACTTTTGGCAGTTGCGATGTTTGTCCCTCTCAAATTCGTCCACCCGGTTCGCACCGAGCGCTGGAGGATGATCACCTTGCCGATGGCGCTTGGATGGACCTTTTTCGCGGGTTGGGCCGCGTGGGTTTCTTTCCACTCTGACAGTTGGGCGCTTTGGGGGCTGGTGGTGACGTCGCTTTGGCTGACGTTTGCGGGTGTGGCGCAGCAAGCGATCTACCGTGAACAAATCTAAAGCCTTGTGGCTGCAACCCCGGTGACAATGGCCGCAGCTGCCGCGGCCTTGAGACGGTCCACACGCTCTCCAAACAAAAGCCAGCCGATCAAAATTGCAAACAAGATCGAGGTTTCCCGAAGGGCCGCGACAAGGGCAATTGGGGCGATGGTCATCGCCCAAACTGCAATCGCATAGGCCCCGTACGATCCGGCAGCCGCAATGCCGCCGATGATCCAAGCTCGGATAGGCGCGCGGATTATGCCTGTGCCGCGCAAAACCATAAGCACTGGGGAAAACAGCAAAGCATCCAGAAGAAAAAGCCACGCCACATATTGCACCGCATCCCCCGAAGCGCGTGCGCCTATGCCGTCGACAATCGAGTAACCTGCCGTTGCAACAGCCGAACCAAGTGCGAAAGGCACCAACTTGCGGGACTCGCCTGATAGGAAAGCCCCGCGGCTCATCATGGATATGCCAAGCCCAAGCACGAGGATTCCCGCGACTTCGGTGGTGGTAAGTTGATCCGCCAGGAACAAAGCGCTGATCGCTAGGACGATCATCGGGGCGGTGCCGCGTGCAATAGGGTAGACGCGGCTTAAGTCGCCTTGCTCATAGGCATAGGCGAGGAAGATTTTGTAGGCTGCGTGGAGCACGCCGGAGGCCGCCAACCAGGGCCAAACGCTTGCGTCCGGCCATTCCCGCGTAAGCGCTATGACCAGACCCGCACCGCCTTGTAGCAAAGTCATAATCAGCATGGCGGTCACTTTGGACTCGCCAAACTTGATGAGGCCATTCCAAGACGCGTGAAGCAGTGCAGCACCCAGTACCGCAAGAAAAACCGTCAGCGACATGACTTATCGCGCTCCCTATGACCGGCATAGGTCTACGCCCTAGCCGCCGCAAGCAATCATAACGTGACGCATGGCTACCTGTGGCGCGACGCGGGATGGAGCGACGCCGCAAGGATATGATCGGCTGCGTGGACGACATGGCTGGCCTCGCCGACAATCTTCGCATCGGGAAGCTTCGCGATACTAAGATTTTTATCCGGATAGTCGAACTGCGACAGGAAGTGACGCATGCAATTCAGGCGCGCGCGTTTCTTGTCATCGGATTTAAGGACTGTCCAAGGTGCGTCGGCGGTGTCGGTGTAAAAGAACATGGCTTCTTTAGCCTCGGTGTAATCCTCCCACTTGTCGAGACTGGCGCGATCAACAGGTGAAAGCTTCCATCGCTTAAGGGGATCGGTTTCACGGGCCTTGAAGCGGCGATGCTGCTCGCCCTGTGTGACCGAAAACCAGTATTTTATCAGCTTGACCCCACTGCGCGTGAGCATCCGTTCCAATTCGGGCGTTTCGCGCATGAACTCAAGGTATTCGCCGGGTTCACAAAACCCCATCACGCGCTCAACCCCGGCGCGATTGTACCATGATCGGTCATAAAAAACGATCTCGCCAGCGGTCGGCAGATGCTTGATATAGCGCTGGTAGAACCATTGCCCGCGTTCTTCGTCGGTGGGTTTATTCAGGGCTACCACGCGGGCTGTGCGCGGGTTGAGATGCTCGGTGAACCGCTTGATTGTGCCACCCTTTCCGGCAGCGTCCCGGCCTTCAAAAAGCACCACCACCTTTTGCCCGGTGTCCTGTATCCAAAGCTGGACTTTCAGGAGTTCGGACTGAAGCGCTGCCTTTTCATCTTCGTAGTTCGAGCGGCTCATTTTTTCCGAGTAAGGATAGGTCCCGGTCTCGAATGCCAAAATGGCGCTGCTGTCGTGTTCCGGTTCTTCTTTGGTTTCATCAGTTCGCATCATACACTGTCTCCCTCATCGCGTTGACGCCAGTTTGGCAGAGTTCTGGGATCACTGCGCTGATACAGGTCAAAAAAAGGGGCGTCCGCGAACGGACGCCCAGAATGACCAAGACCGAGGGGACGAGTCTTAGCCGTCGTCCAGTGTCAAAGCGACAAATCGAGGATCCCCATCACGGCGCACCAAAAGGACAAGCGATTTGCGACCAGCCTCGCGGGCGGCCTCAACCCGGCCGTTCAGGTCCGCAATGCTGGCAACGCTTTCTTGAGCCGCTTCAGTGATGATGTCGCCAACACGCAACCCCTTTTCAAAAGCCTCGCTGTCTTCAGCAACGGAGGTCACGACAAGACCTTCGGCGTCTTTTGCCAGACCAAGTTGGTCACGAAGCTCATCCGTCATGCCCGAAATGGTCAGGCCAAGAAGGTCTGCGGTTGCCGGCGCTTCCTCGCGGTTCACCGATGCTGGCACGGCACTTTCGCCTTCTTCGCGACGCCCCAGCGTAACCCGCAATGTCTCTGTTTCACCGTCGCGGAAAACCAGAACCCGGACTTCGGCGCCAACCGCCGTATTGGCCACTTGCTGCACAAGGCCGCGCGTATCATCGACCTCGACCCCGTCAAAGCTGAGGATGACATCACCGGATTCGATACCCGCTTCACGCGCCGGACCTTCTGGAACGTCGGTCACCAAAGCGCCGCGTGCCTCTTCCAGTCCAAGGCCGTCGGCCAGATCATCGGTGACGTCCTGAATTCGCACGCCCAACCAGCCGCGCCGCGTTTCGCCAAATTCCTGCAATTGCTCGATCACGTTCTCCGCCACCCGGCTCGACATTGCAAATCCGATGCCGATGGACCCACCATTGGGACTAAGAATCGCTGTGTTTACTCCGACGACTTCGCCTTCCATGTTGAAAAGCGGACCGCCCGAGTTTCCCCGGTTAATTGCCGCGTCGGTTTGGATGTAATCGTCATAGGTTCCAGAGAGAGAGCGGCCACGAGCCGACACGATACCGGCCGACACCGAAAAGCCCTGACCAAGTGGGTTGCCCATCGCCATGACCCAATCACCGACGCGGGAGAGTTCACTGTCTCCCCACGGCACGAAGGACAACGGCTCGTCGCTTACGACTTTCAGCAATGCGAGGTCGGTGTTTGGGTCTGTGCCAATAAGTTCGGCTTCCAGCTCGAAACCCTCAAAGAATTCGATCAGGATTTCATCAGCCCCTTGAATCACATGATTGTTGGTAACGATGAAGCCATCCTCAGAGATCACGAATCCTGATCCAAGCGCCTGACTGCGGCGCGGCGACTGGCCATTCGGGCCGTTGCGATCACGAAAGTCGTCAAAGAACTCCTCGAACGGCGATCCCTCTGGGACGATCGGACCCGGTTCGGTGCTGGTCGCGACTGTTGTTGTTGTTGTGATGTTCACAACCGCGGGGCTTACTTGCTCGGCGAGATCGGCAAAGGTCGCTGGGCGAGATTGCGCCGCTGCTGCGATTGTTTGTGTGATCAGCAATGCTGCTGTCAGCATCGTCAACCAAAACGCGCGAAGCATCATGGTCGACTGTGATGCTGTTCGTGCTGCAGATGTCTGCATGGGGAGTTCCTCCAAAGGTCTGCTCGGGGTGCCGAATGACTGACACCGTATCATTCATAGGTTCAAGATAGGCTCGCAGATACGCAAGCCAACCTTTGCTCGCGAGTCTTCACTTGGATGTGACAATGGCGTTGGGCAGTTTACCGTCAGGAAATTGTGTGTTGCGCAGATGGACACAGGAGCCCCGAGCTGCGCAACATATCAGCCTTGGTGGCTTAGAGGATCGACTGACCCGTCGCTGCCCAGTCCTTCAGAAAGGTCTCAAGCCCCTTATCTGTAAGGGGATGTAGTGCCATTTTCTTGATGACGTCCGGCGGCGCGGTTGCCACGTCAGCACCAATTTTGGCGGCGTCGCTCATGTGATTTGCGGACCGGATTGACGCGGCAAGAATTTGCGTCTCGAAACCGTAGTTGTCATAAATTTCTCGAATATCTGCAATCAAATCCATGCCATCAAGGTTTAGATCGTCAAGGCGACCGATGAACGGTGAGATGAATGTCGCCCCGGCTTTTGCCGCAAGAAGCGCCTGATTGGCCGAAAAGCAGAGCGTAACATTTACCATATGGCCCTCTTCCGAAAGCGTCTTACACGCCCGCAAGCCGTTCCACGTCAACGGCACTTTGATGGCAATATTGTCACCAAGCTTTGCGACTTCATGACCCTCTGTGATCATGCCTTCATAGTCCGTGGCAACGGTTTCTGCGCTTACCGGACCGTCCGTCATCTTTGAGATTTGGGCAATGACTTCCTTAATATCACGGCCGCTTTTGTGGATCAGGGATGGGTTGGTGGTCACGCCATCAACCATCCCAAGCTCGATCAACTCGGCGATTGCTTCAGTGTCTGCGGTGTCGACGAAAAATTTCATAGGCTCGCCCCTCTGGTGCATAGGTTCCGTTTCGTGGCACTGATAGCGGATCAGACGCGGGGGCTGAACCCCCAAACCCTTTCCCTTCCGACAAACCGGGGCACGCGTGATCGAGCATTTCCATGAAGGCGACCTGATTTCGGTGCTGACAGCGCAGCCGATTGACCGTGCTTTGGACTACAAAGCACCCGAAGGCGGCTGCCTGACAGGCGCGTTCGTTGAGGTGCCGTTGGGGCCGCGCAAAGTCTTGGGCATTGTTTGGGGCCGCGGTGAAGGCGGGTATGATATTGCCAAGGTGCGTTCTGTCATCCGCGTTCTGGATGCTGTGCCCATGCGAAGTGAAATGCGGGAATTTTTGGTGCGCGCCGGAGCTTACACGCTTACGCCGATGTCTGCCATGGTGCGACTTGCGACGCGCTCTCCCGGGCTTGGGGACCCGCCGTCAATGCGGACGATTTATCGGCGCGGAACGGGGGAACCCGATCGCTGGACAGATGCGCGCCGCCGCGTCGTTGAGACGCTGGATAGTTATGGAAACCTTGCCTTTACCTTGAGAGAGCTGGCAGAGATGGCCGGCGTTTCTGCAAGCGTTGTCAAAGGCTTGGTGAAGCAAGGTGTGGTTGCTGAGGAAGCAAGCCCGCGCGATGTTGCCTACCCCCGGCTTGATCCCGGCGAGAGCCCTTATGAACTGACAACTGAGCAGTCGGTTGCTGCCGAAACGCTGAAATCTGGCGTCGCGGCGCGAAATTATGGCACGACCTTGCTGAAGGGCGTGACCGGCTCGGGCAAGACGGAAGTCTATCTTGAGGCGGTCGGCGCTTGTCTTGCCGCGGGACGGCAAGCCCTTGTTCTTTTACCTGAGATTGCGTTGACAGCGGAGTTTCTGACGCGGGTCGATGCACGATTTGGCGCGAAACCAGCCGAATGGCATTCAGGCGTCACGATGACCGAGCGGCGACGCGCGTGGCGCATGGTTGGGGAAGGGGGCGCGCAGCTTGTCGTTGGCGCGCGCTCGGCGTTGTTTCTGCCATTTCGCGATCTTGGTCTGATCGTGGTCGATGAAGAACATGACACGTCCTACAAGCAAGAAGATGGTGTGCTTTATAACGCGCGGGACATGGCGGTGTTGCGGGCTTCGATCAACGGCGCGCAAGTCGTTTTGGCGTCCGCGACTCCATCGCTTGAAAGCTGGGCAAACGCGGAAGCTGGCAAGTATAAGCGTGTGACCTTGACCGCGCGCTTCGGGGCTGCATCTATGCCGCAAATGCATGCGATAGATATGCGAGATGAGGGTTTGCCTGCAGATCGCTGGATTTCACAAACCCTTGTGAATGAAGTCAAAAAGCGCACAGAAGTCGGCGAGCAATCGTTGTTGTTCCTGAATCGACGCGGCTATGCGCCTGTTACGATTTGTCGTGCTTGCGGGCACCAGATCGGGTGCGATCACTGCGATGCGCGGATGGTCGAGCACCGGTTCCTCAAGCGCCTTGTGTGCCACCAATGCGGCGAGTCAAAGCCGATGCCGGACGCGTGCCCCTCCTGCAAGGTCGAGGGGCGGATGGCGCCGGTCGGACCGGGCGTCGAACGATTGGCAGAGGAAGTCGAGGCCCTTTTTCCCGAGGCACAGACATCGGTGCTGTCGTCTGACGTGTTCGGGTCGGCGCGCGCCTTGAAAGCCGAGATCGTGCGGATTGCCGAGGGCGACGCCGACATCATCATCGGCACACAGATTGTCGCCAAAGGACATAATTTTCCGAATCTGACGCTGGTCGGCGTGATTGATGCGGACCTTGGCCTTCAAGGCTCTGACCTGCGCGCAGCTGAGCGGACGTTTCAACTGATGCGACAAGTTGCGGGCCGGGCCGGTCGCGCCGAGAAGCCGGGCGTGGCCCTTATGCAGACCTACCAACCGGCCCATCCGGTAATCGGCGCGATCTTGAGCGGCGATGAGGAGGAGTTCTGGAAAGCAGAGGCGGCAGAACGAAGGGCTGCGGGTGTCCCGCCCTACGGCCGTATGGCAGGCATTGTTCTGTCCTCGCCCAATGTGCAGGAAGCCTTTGATATTGGGCGACTTCTGGCATCTAGGCGCGAACCATTGTTGCGCATCGGTGCGCAAGTCTTCGGACCTGCAGCCGCACCAATTGCACGTATCAGAGGGCGCCACCGCGTGCGTCTTTTGGTGAAGGCTGACAAGGCGGCCCCGTTGCAAGAAGCATTGGCAGCTTGGGTTGAGCAGATCAAAATGCCGAACAGCCTGAGGTTATCGATCGATATAGATCCACAGACGTTTTACTAGGCGCTAGGTCGCGGTTGAGGGTCGATGCAGCCACGCTCTAGGTTCACGAAACGCCCGCCACGCGGAAACATGCATTGAGTGTCAAAACCAGCAGACCCAAGTCGTGTAAGGGGCCGGTCTCAGTCGTCTCCGCGAACGGAGATCACAAGCCCGGATAAAACAAAAAAAGACAATGACGCCGTCAGTCCCGAAGTCGTGCCTGTCGAGCCATAGCCAACGCTCGTCGGTAAATGCTCAAAGGCAAAATAATGGAAAAAGACTGCCATCGCCGCGCGTAGGCGAAAAAAATCGAGACAGAGAAAAAGGTCGGTTCATCTGGCGATCCGAATGGCCGTCATGAGCCTGTACATAAAATCGTCAACAAAACGTTAAATTTCCAAAAACATCACCGCAATTCATGACGAATCGCACAATGCTGGCACAAATTAGGTCGCCATACCGGTTTAGAGCAAATCAACGATCCTGAAAGTGTGTCACCTGGCGGGACATCGGGTCGTGACCGACAGACTTACCGGAGCCATTTGATCGGCGTCGTGCATCTAAATGCGGATTGTTCAGCTTGCTGAAGCGCGAGAGTTTCCCTTTTGGCATAGACCGACGACGTTTTTTTGATGGCCGTGGCGATGCCTTTGGCTACGTGGTCAGCGCTTTTAAACAACTTTGTGATTGAGCGTGCTGGTGTCACCGGCGTCGACATAGGCTGGCTGCACACTGTGCGCGAGATCCCGGGATTTCTGGCCGTCGGTGTCATCGCGATCATCATATTGATGCGCGAGCAAGTGCTTGGCCTGAGTTCACTTGCTTTGCTGGGCGTGGCAACGGCGGTGACGGCGTGGTTTCCGAGTTTTGACGGGATACTGTTTGTCACGCTGTTGTCGTCAATCGCATTCCACTACCACGAAACTGTCAATCAATCGCTCCAATTACAGTGGCTCCCGAAAGAACGCGCACCGCAGATCTTGGGATGGATGGTCGCTGTTGGATCGGGTGCCTCCTTGTTGAGCTATGGGCTTTTGGTGATCTCCTGGGACTACTTCGATCTGAGCTACGACACGGTCTATTTGCTGTCCGGCGGTGCCTGTGCGGCGATTGCGATTTATTGCATGGTCGCTTTCCCTCAATTTGAGGCGCCCGAACCGCAGGTGAAAAAGATGATCCTGCGCAAGCGCTATTGGCTCTACTACGCGCTGCAATTCATGTCGGGCGCGCGCTTTGGATTTCAGGTCCATGAAGTCACTGCTTTGTTCCTGTGCAACTTTCTGGCAAATATGTTTATCGCGCCGGTTTTGGGGCAGGCGGTGGCCTATTTCGGCGAAAAACGGGCGTTGGCGTTTGAATATGTCGGGCTGGTTTTCGTATTTGTGGCTTATGCCTGCGTCTATTATTTTGATTGGCGGAAAGCCGTGACGAGGACGCTGATTGTCGTGCACCACGTGTTTTTTTCTCTGGCGTTCGCGTTGAAGACGTACTTCCAGACGGTCGTCGATCCGGGCGACATTGCACCCACGGCAGCGGTTGCCTTTACGATCAATCATATTGCGGCGGTCTTTCTGCCGGTGCTGTTGGGGGACTTGTGGATTGTGTCTCCTGCAGGAGTGTTCGTTCTGGCCGCAGGAATGGCAATGACGTCGCTCGCGCTGGCGATGTTAATCCCGCGCCATCCGGTGCCCGGTCACGAGACTGTGTTCTACTCCGCAGGGCGCATGCCCCTGCGGAGTAGAAGCGGCGGCTTTGGGCCCCTATATGGGAGGGGACACAATGAACGGAGGGGGAACTATGTTTTTTATGAACCGAAAGAAATCCGAGATGGTAGCCACTGACGCGGCTCTTCCGGGCCGCAGTGTGGCCATTCAGACAGCCAAGACGCATTTCGTGAACGGCAATGCTTTGACGGCCGATGTGGCGGACGGCTTTGAGGTTGCGATGTTCGGCATGGGCTGTTTTTGGGGCGT
>NZ_CALJXO010000005.1:0-3502 GCF_937988555.1 uncultured Boseongicola sp.
AGCCCGCTTCGCCCGCGATAACCCGGCCGAGCTTTCTGAGGCCGCCGAAGCCCGCGCGGGCGGATCTTTCGCCGATTGGGTCATGGATCAGGGCCCTGCCTTCCTGACCGAAGATACGACAGAAGACGTCGTCATCCGCACGACCTTCGACCAGAACATCCAGAATTCCGCGGAAGAAGCTCTTCAGTGGGTCTTCGACAACAAAGTCCGTCAAGGCAGCGAAGCCCAGGCCGCAATCGTCGTCATGAGCGCCGACGGTGCCGTCCGCGCCATGGTCGGCGGGCGCAAATTCCGTGGCATTGCGGGCCAGTTTAACCGCGCCATACAAGCCAAACGGCAAACCGGCTCGGCTTTCAAACCCTTCGTCTACGGCGCCGCCCTCGACCTTGGCTATTCGCCCAATGATACCGTAACAGACGCCCCCCTCTGCATGGACGTCCCCGGCTCAGGCCAATGGTGCCCCTCGAATTACACGCGAGATTACAAGGGCTTGGTCACTCTCACCGAAGCTCTCGCGCAATCACTGAACATTCCAGCCGTGAAAGTCTTCGATCGCGTCGGCCGCGAAGCCGTCGTGAAAATCGCCTCCGATTTCGGCATCGAAAGTGACCTTGCTGTTGGCCCCGCCCTGGCACTTGGCACGTCTGAATCGACACTTTTGGAAATGACCGGCGCCTATGCGGGAATCCTGAACGGTGGCTCGTCCGTTTCGCCCTATGGCCTCGTGGAACTTAGCCTCAAGGGCGACAGCGACCCGCTTTTGGCGCAAGAAGGCGGCATTGGCGAGCGCGTCATCACCGAAAAGGCGGCCCGCGACCTCACCTATATGATGAGTGAAGTCATCACCCGAGGCACAGGCACCCGGGCCCGCCTCGCCGATCGCCCCTCCGCCGGAAAAACCGGCACAACGCAAGCCGCGCGCGACGCATGGTTCATCGGCTTCACCGCAGACTATGTTGCAGGCATCTGGATGGGCTATGACGACAACACGCCACTGTCCGGCGTCACGGGCGGCGGTCTGCCAGCTGAGATCTGGCGCGAAACCATGACCCGCGTCCACGAAGGCCTGCCAGTACGAGACCTCCCCATGACCTCCCCCGGCCCCGCGCCTCCGATCGCGACAGAACAACGCCCAAGACGTGGAGCAACCTCCGGCAGCGACAACACCGTGGAGCGCGTCATCCTCAACGTCCTGAACGAAATCTTCGGCAACTGATCCCCTCAGACCAACCGCCGCAAATCCGCTTCGTTCTGATTAAAGCTCTCCAGAGGCCGCACCCGGCCTCAAAGCGATTTCTTGAACCCGAAGTGGCTCGCCACAAAGCCTTCACGCTCATAAAATCGCCGGGAGTCCTCGCGGCTTTGGTTCATCGTTAGCTGCAACAAAACCGCTCCCGCCGCACGCGATCGCGCCTCGGCGTCCGAAATCAAAAGCGCGCCAACCCCCTGCCCACGCACCCCGGACGCCACACGCACCCCCTCGATTTGGGCACGCCGCGCGCCCGCCAACGAAATCCCAGGGATAATCGTCATCTGATAGGTCGCAACGATCTCGCCGTCGCGCTCGCCGACAATCAGCCGATTGCCCGGCACAGCCATCATCTCGGCAAATGCCGCCAGATAAGCCTCGGGTGCTGCCGTCTCACGGGTTTGTCCCAGCCCGTCATCGCGCAACAACTCGACTGCTGCGCCAACGTCCCGGCGCCCCGCCACGCGAAACACAGCGCTCACCCAGCGGCCTCGATAAATGCACTGATCGCCGCAATGTCCTTCACCCCCGGAGAGCTCTCGACCCCCGACGACACATCCACCTGACGCGCGCCCGTTAAAGAAATCGCCTCGGCGACATTCTCCGGCGTCAATCCGCCTGCAAGCATCCAAGGGCACGCAAACCGCCGTCCGGCCATCAACCGCCAGTCAAACGCAAGCCCATTGCCCCCCGGCAAAACCGAATTTTTCGGTGGCTTGGCATCAATCAGAATTTGGTCCGCCACCGCGGCATAAGCCTCAACCGCCAATAGATCGCTTTCGTCGGCAACACCGAGCGCCTTCATTACCGGCAAACGAAAACGCGCCTGCACATCAGCCACCCGCTCAAGGCTCTCGTTGCCGTGAAGCTGCAGCATATCAAGCGCGACACTCTCTGTAAGCTTGGTTAACAGCGCATCGCTTGCGTTCACCGTCAATGCAACCTTCACCACACCGGGTGGGATTGCCAAGGCAAGCGCCATCGCCTGCTCAACCGACACATTCCGCGGAGATTTGTCGAAAAAGACAAAGCCAACAAAGGCCGCACCGGCCTCAACCGCGGCAGCCGCAGTCTCAGGTGTGGACAAGCCACAGATTTTAGTGCGCGTTCTACGGGTCATTCAGGAAATGTAACTTTCCGAGCCTCTAGCGGCTCTCAAGCAGAGCAAGCACATCATCGCCCGACTTCGGAGATTTTCCGGACGCACCCAGCTCTTTTTCAAGATGTTCACGCGACCGCCGCTCAACAACAGCATCCCGGCGATACTTGTGTTCCCGGATCCATTCCCAGACGAACCCAAGCACCACACCAAACATCACAGCAATCAGCAAGACAACGAAAACTGGCAACGTAATCTGCCAGGAAAAACCGAACAAGCCGGTCAATTCCCCCGGCAAAAGCCGAAGCGTGATGGGGCCTCGGTTTGCAATTGCGATTGTCACCATGACAATCGCAAGTGCGGCCAAAATACCGTAGCGTAAGTATCGCATGGACACCTCTGCCCTATTTTCCGTTTAAACGATCTCGAAGAAGTTTGCCGGTCTTAAAGAATGGCACGTGTTTTTCTTCCACCTGAACGCTATCACCGGTACGCGGATTACGCCCGACGCGGGCATCCCGCTTTTTGACTGAAAATGCACCAAAGCCGCGCAACTCCACCCGGTCACCGCGTGCCATAGTATCAATAATCTCGTCGAAAATCGTCGACACAATACGTTCGACGTCGCGCTGATAAAGGTGGGGGTTCTCGTCTGCAATCTTTTGGACCAGTTCTGATCTGATCATATTTCCCCCCGAAGGTTGTTTTGAATTAATCCGCGTCTCTACCGGACGCGGTGTATCTCATGACTATAGGCACAAAACGCAGCAGAAAAAACCAATATGGCATCTCAATTGCGCCAAAATATTGCTCTATCGCCCTGAAAAGGGGGAGAAAACGCGAACCATTCGTGATTTCGCCGGGTTCGAAAATTGCGCAGGCGTTTTTTCTGCGATGCGGCAAGCAATCCGATTCGTGGCCGAAGGCGCATACATCGCCCTCTGGACAGGCTCCCAAAATGCAAAAAAGCCCGCGGAAAAAACCGCGGGCTTCACTGTCCCATAGCACGGGGCAAGTCTTACTTTTCGTCACCCTTCAGAGCGGCGCCAAGGATGTCGCCAAGCGATGCGCCCGAGCTGGAAGAACCATACTGTTCGACGGCCTCTTTCTCTTCTGCGATCTCGCGTGCTTTGATCGAAAGACCCAAACGGCGT
>NZ_CALJXO010000006.1:0-6647 GCF_937988555.1 uncultured Boseongicola sp.
TACCGTGCTTTGGGGCACCGTGGTGGCGGCTGGCAGGAACGTTATCGCTTACCATAGTGCGTATAGCCTCCGCATGTTCCCAGCTTACATAGCCCTCGTGCGATCCGGGCTTCAGGGCACGCCATTCGTCTCGTGGTTTGTGAACGGACTTCACAGTCATGCCCGAGCCATCATAAACCGCCACTGCATTGGTCTTACCATAAGCGTAAGCGCCGCCATAAGTGGGGTTAGTGATCATCCGGTGGATGGTTTGGTAATAGGGTCGACGCCAGACCGTCTCACCAGTCTTGTGTTTTGCTGGCAGATCCAACCCGTGTTCCAGAAACCAGAGCAAAGCCTGACGGGCACTGCCCAATTCCCACACTTTATCGAACACCAGCTTGATGGCTTCCTGCACGCGCCGGTCCGGATCTTTCTCCAGCCGATCACCGTTCAATCGATCCTTCACCTTTATGAAGCCGACCGGTGCCGCGACAATCAATTCCCCTCGTTCCGCCTTGGCATAACGGGCAGCCAGTGACCGCTGCCGCAGCAGATCAAGCTCGTATTCGTTGAGCGATCCCTTCAATCCCAGCAACAGCCGATCGTTGCTTTGTCTCGGTGCATAGATTGTCTCCTGATCAATGAGCACAGTATCGACGACACGGCACATCTCGATCAATTGCTGCCAATCGCGGCTGTTGCGGGCAAACCGCGAGACTTCGCGGGCAGCAACCGCACCAACCTTACCAAGACACACCTCTGCAACCATCCGCTCAAAACCAGCCCGGTCGGCACTGCCGGAAGCAGATCGGCCAAGATCATCATCGATGATGTCGATATCGGACCATCCCAATTGGGTCAGCCGTCCCCGCATGGCATATTGCAGCGCACTGCTTTCCTTGTTGTGCATCACCTGATGCAACGACGATTGCCGTACATACAAGATCGCCTTGCGCTCTAAATGATGTCGTTCAATCTTCTCAGACATCAGCCTTCTCCCCGTTTTGATGAGGAGTTCTGCTTGTACTGCCCACATCGGGGTTCTGGTTCTCGTGTTCCAGAAGTAGCTGTGCCAACAGATCTGTTGTGCGGTCCCTCGCTTGGTCCGGCAGGCTCTGCCATCGCGGTACAAAGGGCGGTTCTCTGTCTCCCTGCGGCTCGAACAACTCCAGTTGGGCCGTCTTCGTGTAACAATGGCGCATGATCGTCTCCTTGTTTCTGATCGCAAGACATCAAGTCTGCGTCCGAATCAGGAATGAGCGAACCAAGATCGCATCCGCCAGTTGATGCTGGCTCTACATACGCCAATAATTGGGATAATGCGCAAAGAGAGGCCGTATCCGAAATAGGCTCGGCCACACTGGATATCGAGGCGCAGGCAGACCTCTCAAACATCCAAGAAGGAACTTCCAGCGGTAAGCATTGTGCATGACCCGCCAAACGGCACCGAACAGCCGAAACCCCACCCCGTTCAAAAATGCGCAATATCTCTAAACGCCGCCCCACCCAGGGATGCCAAGCGTAAATAATATCACGCTCATCGGTATTGTGGGCGTTCCGTATCGTCGTTGTACAACTCCGAGCGCCCTCACACCGCGCTCGACAAACGCACCCCAGACGCGGAATACTTCGAGCAAGCAGAAATACGAAACGCGGCATGAACACCAAAATGATGCATCTTAGGCAAGCCGCAAAACTGTCTTAAAAAGCAGGACCACTTCAAAGGAGGCCCGAGCCGCGGCACAACGTGTCCAAGAGTGTTGGTCAGAGCGCGAAACGGCAGCAATGTGGAAGGAAGGGCGCTCTATTCGGGAAATGTCGGTTGATTGTTTTTCAAGTTGGTGACCCACCAAACAACAGCCAATCTGTTCTAAAGGTTCGAGCGTATGCTCAGGGTGTTGTACCCAAGTATCCTATCTTCCAAGTCTGCAATTCTCTCAAGAGTTTTCGGATCATCGCATCCTCGAAATCCTGGTGACCTTTCGCGACTTCAACAAATGCATCGGGTCCGCGAATGACATTTGACGCAAAATAGTTGACCAGATCACTTGTGGTTTGGTCTTCGACAGCGAGAAACGACACATGACCCTGACCGACAACAAGAGCATTAATCGTTACACCGACCAATCGTGAACTCAACTGTAAATCTCTCGGCTGAACACCAGCGTTAGATTTTCCGTCGCCTGAAATGTCTAGCGTCAAACGCGAACAATCACTTTGAGTTTCCAAGGCGGTGCGACCAAAAACCATTGCTTCACCCAAAGCGGTTTCGGACGAAAATCGGCGGCGATCTTGGTTACTCAGTAGCGTGGCAGCTTCAACAAGATCAGACTCGTCCGCCATTTCGGTCCAAGGTAGAATTTCCAAAGGTCCGCCTCGACCCGCCCAAATAAACACGTGTAAGCGAACGGGTGCGCTGGGAACTGCCAGAAATGCCTGTTGTACATCTTTGGCCAAAATTGCATTGGCCAAGCCCTTCATCTGAAGAGTGTACTCACCTTCGCTAACCGACCCGGACACATCTAGACCGAGAGCCAGTGCCTGGCGGCAAGCTCCTTGTACAACAATCGGCCACAACAAAAGGCAAAATGAGGCAATCCAGAAAAACCCGGTGCAACGCTTTTTCATGGCTTTAATTTTACAATTTATACGAGTTAACTTCAACTTGAACCAAAAAACCGGTTCTTCTGGATCGCGCCCTTCCTCCAAGGAGCAATGTATGACGAGGTTTCAGGCTTCTCTGAATGGATGGCCAGTCTAGGATCCGGTTCTAAAGCTGCCATTCGCTTCGGACTGCGCCAACGACCGCTGTGCGGGACTAAGAGAGCCGCAGGCATTACAGGTTTTCATGCACGGTTGGCGGACCGGAAAATCGGCATCACACACATGGCAGGCCGAGGAGTCTTTCGGACACTCAGCGCCGCAGTCCGGGCATACTTTAGTATCGGGCCCGTCTGACCGTAATGCAAAAGGCGGCGTCGGCGAGCGGTGGCGTAAGGTTTTCGAGTTGTACCGCATTAATGAAGACCTATTCTTGGAGGAATAAGTAGGCATTTCTGTACACAAAGAGGAACTTGGCCGCACATGACCCGCAAAGATTTCGATCCAGCTACGATTCAACCGGACGAGCGCCCCCCGGCTATGGCGAAGCTCTTCGACGGAGCAACGCCCGGCCCTTGGCGCGGATCAGTGAACGGTGAAACCCTGGGCGGTCCGGTCACAGTGCTGGCCTATGGCAATGACAACCTGGGAGAAGGCCCCTGCCTGCACGTGCATCCCTATGATGAGACCTTCGTCGTGACCGAGGGCCGAGCGCGGTTCTTTGTCTGAGGCCAAGTGATCGATGCTATTGCCGGTGAGGTCGTGCTTGCCCCAAAGGCATACCACATAGGTTCGAGAACCTCGGACCGGGGCGGCAACGCCGCGCGGCCGCCCTATTGCGTGAATAGCTTGCGCAAAAAAGCGTTTCGCTGCGCGAGTGTTGCGCCGAGATTGAAACAGAATATCGAGAACGTCCGTTGCCCGGCAGTCGCTGCTTGCAGCGATGAGTATCCGTATTGGTCAAGCCGTGTTTTGGGTCCATTTCCTCTGGTCTCGGAGCAGTGCGTTGGCCATGACGATCAGCTTTCGCATCACAGCTGTGATGGCCAGCTTCTTGCATTTTCCGACTGATATCAGCTGCTCGTATTTTGTCTTCATGTCGGGGTTGAATCGCGTTGCCACTACGGCTGGCAAATAGATCGCCCGCCTGACACTGGCGCGCCCGCCCTGGATGCGTTCCTTGCCTTGCCACTTTCCCGATTGCCTCGATATGGGTGCAAGGCCCGCCAGCTTCGCCGCCTGTTTGCCGGGCAGCTGTTCCAGCTTCTCACAGAAACTACTCAAGTCATAAGACAAGAGGGGCTATTGCTGTCGATCGCGCGCCCAAGCCAGAATTTGCGCCCGCGGATAGGAATGACCACTTCATCAAGGTGCCATTTATCAGACGGCGCAGGCCGGTCCCGCCGGATGGAAGCGGCATACTTTGTACCAAACTTGCCAACCCACTTCCGGATCGTCTCATAGCTCACGATGATGCCGCGCGCCGCAAGTAAATCCTCGACATCGCGTAGGCTCAAGGGAAACCGAAAATAAGACCAGACCGCATATGCAATGATCTCAGGCGGGGAACGGTGGCCTTTGAAGGCGCCGGAATGTTTGGCTTTCGTCACGTCGGTCGGTACGATTTCAGAACAGGCCCCGCAAGTTGACGATGCCCCTCCAACTAAGGCAACGGTACATGTAACACGAATTTGAAAAGCGAGAAAAAGGCGACCATAATCAGAACGCCGCAGCCCCAGTAAAGGACGATGGTTTTAGCGGTCCAGTTTTCGTGCATTGCTGCAATCAGCCCGCCGGCGAATGCAATTGTTCCGGCTGCCAGAAACCCGACAACAGGCATCGCAAAACAGGTCAGAAACATTGTCGCGACAAGAAGTATGCGGCGCCACCAGACGCCCCGGCCAAATCCATCGCTATCAATGGGTCTCAGGAACCGTGTGACAAACGAAATCGCGGCCGTGATGATCAGAATAATCGCAACCGTTTGCGGAAAAACCTGGCTGTCACGGTCTGTATAGGAGGTCGAGTCGTAAAGGGTCACGAACCCGATAAGCACAAAAAGAGCTGATACAATCAGAGACCCTATATTGCCTTGGGATTTGGATGCTGAGGGCTGGGTCATCAGTCGGCCTCCATCCCCGAATTGTGCTGTTTTCGTGCCAGAAAGACGGGCAAAATCAACGTGATTATGGTGAAGGCCAGAATAGCTTGAGAAATGGGGCGTCCGAAGAACATTCCAACCAAGTTGTTGGTCGCGGCACCGATGATCCAACCCTGAACAAAGCCCTGCTCTGCGATGGGGCCCAGAATAAGGCCCAGAACAATAGGTGACGCCGCAAACCCGAACCGGGCGACAACCCAACCAAAGACGCCAAGACACAGCATGATGATCACGTCAGAGATGCTGTTGCGAATAGAGAATGTGCCAATGATCGTCATGAAGCCAACAGTAGGGACCAGAACTGCTTTTGGAATAGTAACAATGGATTTATAGGCGTATCGCCCGATGAGAAGTCCTGCGGGCAGCATCAAGACGGTTGCTATGAGAAGTCCATAGATGAAGGTGTAAACAATGGAGCCGCTTTGCGTGAACATCGCAGGTCCCGTGCGAACCCCTTGCACCAGCAGCGCGCCCAGAACGATAGCGTCCGGGGGTGTGCCTGGAATGCCGAGCACCAGCGTCGGGATGAAGCCACCTCCGACAGTGGCGTTATTTGCTGATTCAGTCGCCAAAATGCCATCCGGTTCACCTTCACCAAATCTCTGGTGGGGTTTGGCCGTGCGTTTAGCCTCAGAATAGGCGACTAGACCGGCAACCGAGCCACCTGCCCCCGGCAAAATCCCAACAAGCGTGCCGATAATGGACGACCGGATCAGGTTGAACTTGGACCGCATCGCAAGTCGGAAGGCTTCTCCGATGCGTACTGATTTGACATTGTCTTCAACCTGCAAATGCCGGTCGGGTACGGCTACGAGGTCGATAAGAACGGGAATGCAGTACAGTCCGATCAAGGCGCCCACAACGCCAAACCCGCCAATCAACACCTGACTGCCAAATGTCAATCGAATGTCTGCAGAGATCTCGGCGACACCCACGGTTGAGAGGATCATGCCAAAAGCGCCCCCTGCAAGACCCTTCATCAGGTTGCCATTCGACAGAGAGGCGATCAGCGATAGCCCGAAGACTGACAACCAGAAATACTCGATCGGACCAAATGCCAATGCGACCCTTGACAGAGGTGGTGCCAAAAGCAAAAGCGCAAAGGCGCCGACCAAACCGCCAAAAACCGAAGCAAAGCAAGCAAGCGCAACGGCAAGATCGCCATCGCCCCGTTTGGCCATGGGATATCCGTCAAATGTGGTGGCAATAGCGGACGGCGTGCCAGGCGTGTTTAGCAAGATGGCGGCATATGCGCCGCCATAAATGGCCCCTGTGTAGATGGCACCAAGAAGAATAAGTGCTGATGCTGGGTCCATACTGAAGGTAATTGGCACCAGTACGGCTAATGCCATAGTTGCGGTTAACCCCGGGATTGACCCCACAATTGTTCCGGCGATAACACCAAACAAAGCCAAAGCAATGTTGAACGGTGTCATGGCTGACAAAAAGTGACCGAGTTCCATAGTCGAGCCTGCCCCCCGAGGTTAACCCTTTGTTTGAACTACTCGATCAGCCCTGCTGCACGGGCGTCGTTCAAATATTCCTCCGCTCGGGCTGCCATAAAGTCAGCCATTTCATCAGAGTTGACATCCAGCATCGCAAATCCGCCATCCAACATCTTTTGCCGGAATTCAGGGTCTGCGTTTATTTCAGCAATCATGTCAGACCACATTTTGGTAGTTTCTGCGCTTGCTGTGTTCGGAAGGGCGATGCCTCGGTAAGCACCACCTGTCATGTCATAGCCAAGCTCTTTGAAGGTGGGAACATCCGGGAAGAGGGGATGCCGTTCGTCCATCGCAACTGCCAGCATTCGAACAGCGTCACCCTGAGCAGCCCCAACGGTTGTATAGCCCCATTGCGCTTGGACTTGGTTACCCAGCAGCGCCGTTACCGATGCCCCCGT
>NZ_CALJXO010000007.1:0-10079 GCF_937988555.1 uncultured Boseongicola sp.
GGCTATCAAGTGCGCCTTTGGCGGCGTTGATAAGCCGGGGATCATCGGCAAGCCCGAGGTAGTTGTTGGCGCATAGGTTCAGCATTGTACGGCCCGCGACCGTGATGTGTGCCGACTGCGGCGAGGTGATAGCGCGCTCGGCCTTCATCAAGCCGTCGGCATCAATGGCAGCAAGGGTTTCGTCCAAGTGTTGATCGAAGTTGGTCATGGCAAGCGCCTCCTTGGTTGAACGATACCACGTTGGGCCGCGCATTCCAGACAGGCTGCAACACGCGGGCGACGCGAACGCGATGGGCTGGGCTGGGCAATTGCCTGGGATTGTGGCTTTGTGAGCGTCATGAGTGACTTCGATCTGGAAGAATTTCTACCGTATCAACTTGCGGTTCTGGCCGAGCGCACAAGCCGCGCGTTCGAGCGGGAATACCGCGCGCGGTTTGGGATCAGCCTTGCGGAATGGCGTGTTGTGGCACATCTGAGCCAGTCGCCCAGTGTCAGCGTGCGCGATATCCAAAAGAAGGTCGCGATGGAGAAAAGCCGGGTCAGCCGGGCCGCCACGCGCCTTGAAGCGGCGGGGTTCGTGTCGCGGCGCCCCGACCCAGATGACGGGCGGCTGGTGGCGTTGGAATTGACTGACAAGGGCCGCGATCTGATCGCGACGATGACGCCGGTTGCGGCAACGTTTGAGACGTCATTGATGGACAATCTTGGCCCGGATGCTGACGTGTTTCGCCGGGCCTTGCAGGCATTGCTTTCAAGCGACTAGGGCGAGAACATCGCCCCTTGGTCGCCCAGATTAACCGCTTATTTACCGTGATCGGGCCATAACTGGCTTTGTTGCGTGAAGGTGACGGACGGCGGAGTGGCCCATGGACGTTAGCGCCCCTGCCTGGCTTGATCGTGCGATCATTGTGAAAGAACCGGGGATGGACCGGACGGTATTGGCCAAACAGCTTGGCTTGATCGGACTAACGCCCGTGCCGGTTGATGGATTTGACGATATTTCCGGCGAAAATCCAAATGCGCGCGATGTGATCGTTGTGGGCCAACCCAAAGACGGCGAGGACCGCTTTGCGATTGCCGCGGCATTGAAAGTGCAGCTCAAATCAGCCGGACTATTCAAAGTGGTGGTCGGGCCGACAAAAACGCCAATGGGCGATATGGCGTTCGACCGGTTGTTGCCGCGACCGTTTCTACGCGCGGCTATGATGACTGGCATAAGCGAGCTGTCGCCGCTGGTCGCTCCCTGTAAATTGGGGAAGGCGACGACGAGGATACACATTTGAGAGGACACGAGGCGGTCGCTCCGCCAACGGCATTTGAGGCTTCTACAGACGCCACTGTACCACAAGAACAAGCGCCTACCGAGACAGTTTTAGAAGGCGCTGTCGCGCCGGAACCTTCGAAAGTTGCCGTTCCGCAGCCTGCTGAACCCGGTGTGCGACGCATGCAGGTCATGGCAGCAGAAGACAATCGTACCAACCGTTTCGCGGTTGAGAAAATGCTGAAGGCGCTGAATAGCGGTCTTGTCTTTGCCGAGAACGGAATGGAAGCAATCGAGGCGTTTCAAGCCGCGCGTCCAGATATCTTTTTCACCGATATTTCCATGCCGAAAATGATGGCAAGGAGGCCCCGCGTCACATCCGCGCGACGGAACTCGAGCAGGGTCTGGGAGCCTGCCCCATTGTTGCGATCACCGCACACGCGATGGAAGGGGATGCCGAGGACATTCTGGCCGCTGGCATTAACGATTACCTTAACAAGCCTGGCATAAAACTTATCGATCATATCCTGACGGCACGGCCTTTGGATGCTGTGCCATGCCTGCCAATGGCGGTTGAAGACCCTAAGGCAGAGCGCGCTAGAGAACCCGTCGCTCAGGTTACGATCTGAGAGTGTCAGGCCGCCTGACTGGCAGCTTGTGCATCGCGGTGGAAGACAAGCGTTGCGGCGTCGCCAAGATCCATCTGGAAGCGATAACCGCCAAGGTCGAAATCGCGCAAACCCTCGACGCTGGTCACGCGGTTTTCGACGATGAACCGCGCCATCGCACCGCGCGCTTTTTTGGCAAAGAAGCTGACGATTTTGGGTGTGCCCCCCTTCACCTCATAAAATTGCGGGGTGATGATCTGAAGCTTCAACGCCTGACGGTCGACTGCGCCAAAGTATTCCTGACTGGCGCAGTTCACCAAAAGATCGGTGCCGACGGCTTCAGCGGCGCCGTTCAGCGACTTGGAGATCGTGTCACCCCAGAAGTCATAAAGCGATGTGCCTCGACGGGTTTTCAGGCGGCTGCCCATTTCAAGGCGGTAAGGTTGGATCCCATCAAGCGGGCGCAACACGCCGTAAAGCCCGGATAGGATGCGCAGGTGGTTTTGCGCGCGCTCTAGGGTGTTTGGGTCAAGAGTTGCTGCCTCAAGGCCCTGATAAGTATCCCCCGCGAAGGCGAAGACGGCGGGGCGGGTTGCGGTAGCGTCGGGGGCGTCCACGAAGGCGCGGAAGCGGTCACGATTGAGGCGCGCCAGATTGTCCGAAAGATCCATCATCGATTTCAGTTTGCCAAGCGTCAACTGCCGCGCGTGGCCGGCCAACTGTGTGGCTTCGGTCTGGAAATTCGGTGCGGTCGGTGTGACAGCCCGGTCGGACCAATCAAGGCGTTTGGCGGGGGATATGACGGTTAGCATGGCAACGGCTCCTCTTTCTCCAGAAGTAGCGCGCGGGGCGGAGTTGGAAAAGGGGAAAGGGGAGGCAAAAGCGCCAACCACTTAGGTTATTTCGGCAATGCCCGTCCAGACATATTGCCAAGCATGCAGCCTGCGACCCACCAGTTGGGCCGTTCAGTGTAGAGCGCGCCCGCGGCAGCTTTCGCGGCTTCGACGTCATCGAAAAGCGCAAAACAGGTCGCACCTGACCCCGACATGCGGACCAGCTTTGCGCCGGCGCATGCAGTAAGACGGTCCAGGACCGTGGAGATTTCGGGCACAATCGCAATGGCCGGAACTTGCAGATCGTTGCGTTGTCCCTGAAGCCAATCAATAAGGTCAGACGCGGCTTCAAACGCCGGGATGGTCTCGGGCATTGGCAGATTTTCCCGCGTTTTCATCGACTTGAAAACCTGCGGCGTTGATACCGGCACACGCGGGTTAACCAGCACCGCAGGCAACGTCGGCAATGGGTGCAGAGCCAATCTGTCGCCGATACCGCGCACGCGCGCGGGAGAGGAGGCAATGCACATCGGGACGTCTGCGCCAAGCCTCGTTAGGGCGCGGAGTTGCGTTTTAAGCAGGATTTCGGGCATCGCATAGTGGCGGTCTGCAAAGGTCTCGCCGTTGCCTTCAAGTCCCAGCATCCCGCGCCATGCCGCCGCTGCATCTGCCGACCCTCCGCCTATTCCGGAAGACGTCGGGAGGTTTTTGGTCAGCGTGATCGCCGCTTTCAGGTCGGCGCTCACCAATGCGGCCGCGCGCAGGGCGAGGTTGTCCATGTCGGCCGGAACGCCAGCGGCCTCGGGGCCTTCAACGATGAGCGAAAACACACCCGCTTTTTCCAGGTGCAGCTTATCCCCCACGGTTGCGAAGGTCACCAGCGAGTCAAGCAGATGAAAGCCGTCGTCGCGTTGTCCGGTGATGTGAAGCGTCAGGTTGATCTTTGCCGGTGCAAAGACGTTAACCATCGTCGTTCGCAAACTTCAGAGGCGGCTCGCCTTCCTCAACCAAAACGACATCAAGACCAACCTCAAGCTTGCGCCGTATACGCCCGGCTTCGACATCGTCGGGGTCAGTGTCATCGGTGATGAAGGACAGAGCGCGGTGCCATTGGAATTCGGCTTCGCGCTCGCGGCCAACAGCCCAATAAACATCACCAAGGTGGTCGTTTACGATGGGGTCGACCGGCAGCAATTCGACCGCGCGCTCCATGTGCCCAACGGCTTCGGCGTAGCGGCCAACGCGGTAAAGCCCCCAGCCAAGACTATCAACGATGTACCCCGAATCGGGGCGCTGGGTGACGGCACGGTCGATCAGATCAAGCGCTTCGTCGAGGTTTTCGTTCATCTCAAGGAAGGAATATCCGAGGTAGTTCAGCACCTGTGGCTGTTCGGGGCGCAGGTCCAAGGCGGCGCGGAAATCGGCCTCGGCGTCGCCCCACCGATCTAGCCGTTCATGCGCAATACCGCGGGCGAAATAAACGATCCAGTGCTGTTCTTGTGGTTCACCGATCAATTCAAGCGCGCGGGCATAGGGCGCCAGCGACGCCTCGAAGTTCTCGATCTGGCGATAGGCGTCGGCCAGCGCAATCTGGACTGACGGAATATCGCCGTGACTTTCAGACAACTGCTTGAGGACTTCGATTGCCGCATCGGAACGGTCCGAGCGACGCAGAGCCGCCGCGCGCCCTAGTTCGGCGGCGTAATAGACCGGCGACGTTCGGGGGACGGTGTCGTAAACTTCGGTGGCAAGATCGTATTGATCGAGGCTTTCAAGGATTTCGGCCGTCGCAAGCAGGGCGTCGATATGGTCGGGACGGATCGCCAGCGCCATACGCGTGTAAAGCAGTGTGTAGGCTTCCTGAGCTTCACCGCGCAGGGCGCCGCCTATGGAATGGTAAATCTCGGCAACGCCATCGGCGGGCGTGCGGACCGCGTCAAACGGCAGCGTTTCCCCGGATTCAAGAGCGGCCTTCATCGCAACAAGCTGTGGATTAAGCGTGGCGCCCAAAGTTGCGTCCAAAAGATCAATCGCGACCTGTGGCTGCTCCAATTGGCTGAGGATCTGCACATAGGCGATGATCCCGCGCGGTGTGAGGCGGATCGTGGTGCCGCTTTCGCCCGAGAAGATATCAGCCGCACCTTCAAAATCGCCGACCGAGCCCAGCGCAAGAGCCTTGTGGTACAAGCCAAAAGCTTCGACGCCCTGATTACCAGTAACCGCATCAAATCCCGCAAGCGCCTCGCCCATCCGGCCAGCGCCAAGTTCCGCCCATGCCTTAAGAAGACTATCGAACAAAGGCCCGACGGTCATGCCGGCGTCCAGATCGGCCAGAAGGCCGTCCCAGTTGCCGCGCGCGGCGGCGTCTCCGGCAAGCACAAGTGCTGCGATCTGGCTTGACGCGCCAACTTCAGTAAGGCGACGGGCCAGCGGCGCGGCGCGGTCAAGATCGCCAAGACCGATATAGGCGGTCAAGCCGTTTTCCAGCAGCACCGGATTGCGCCCATCACGCACAAGCGCGCGAGAGAACTGTTGCGCGGCCTCCTCGTAGTCGTGGGCGATCATCGCCGAACGCGCGGCGAGGTAACTGCCCGAAGCAGGTTCTGCCAAAACAGGGGACGCCACGGCCAGTGCGGCAGCAATCGTCAAAGTACGGATCAACGGCATCAGGCTATCCTTGTTGTCGCGGTTGATAAAAAAGGTAGTGGCGCGCCCCCTAAGAGGCAATGCGGGGCGGCACTATGACCGCCGATCATGACGGATGTGTTACATATTCGGATAATTCGGCCCGTCCCCGCCCTGTGGCGTGGTCCAGACGATATTTTGTGACGGGTCTTTGATGTCGCAGGCTTTGCAGTGAATGCAGTTCTGGAAGTTGATCACGAATTGCTCGTCGACCACTTCGTAAACGCCTGCGGGGCAATAGCGTTGCGCCGGTTCTGCATATTTCGGCAGATTCACCGAGATCGGAATGCTGGCGTCCTTCAACTTTAGGTGCGCGGGCTGGCTTTCCTCGTGGTTCGTCATTGAAAAGCTGACGTTGGTAAGGCGGTCAAAGCTAAGCTTGCCGTCGGGCTTTGGATAGTCGATGGGCGCGAAATTGGCGGCCAATCCGGTGCTTTCGGCGTCGTTCTTGCCGTGGCTGACCGTGCCAAGCAGCGAGAACCCAAGCGTGTTGGTCCACATATCAAATCCACCCAGCGTCAGAGAGGTCATCAGACCGTGCTTTGACCACAAAGGTTTGACATTGCGAACTTTTTTCAGGTCTTGACCGATAGCACCTTCCTTCAGCTCGGCCATATAGCCCTCAAGTTTGTCGCCAGAACGACCCTCTCTGATGGCTGCAAATGCGTGTTCCGCTGCGGCCTTGCCGGACAGCATCGCGTTGTGGTTGCCTTTGATGCGCGGGACGTTGACGAGGCCGACGGAACAGCCAAGTAGCGCGCCACCCGGAAAAGCCGCGTCGGGCATGGACTGGTATCCGCCCTCGGTGATCGCGCGCGCGCCGTAAGCGACACGTTTTCCGCCCTCAAGCAGCTTGGCGATCATCGGGTGATGCTTGAAGCGCTGAAATTCCATGTAGGGGTAAAGATGCGGGTTTTTGTAGTTCAGATGGACCACAAACCCGACGTACACCTGATTGTTCTCAAGGTGATAGACGAAAGAGCCACCGCCTGCGTTCTTGCCCAACGGCCAGCCCATCGTATGCGTGACCGAGCCTTCGTTGTGCAACGCAGGGTCGATTTCCCAGATTTCCTTCATGCCAAGGCCATATTTCTGTGGCTCAGCGTTGGCATCAAGGGCGTATTTCTCGATCACCTGCTTTGAAAGCGATCCGCGCACACCCTCGCCAAGGAAGACGTATTTGCCATGGAGCTCCATCCCGGGCTCATAGGCGTCGCTTTGGGTGCCGTCCGCGTTCAAACCAAACTCGCCGGCGACAACGCCTTTGATTTCGCCGTTCACACCGTAAATTAGTTCCGAGCACGCCATACCAGGGAAGATTTCCACGCCCATTTCTTCGGCTTGCTCGGCCATCCAGCGGCAGACATTGCCCATCGAGACGATGTAGTTGCCGTGATTGTTCATTAAGGGCGGCATCGGAAAATTCGGGATGCGGACCTGACCAGCTTCGCCGAGCATGTAGAAATTATCTTCGCGCACCGGTACGGTCAGCGGCGCACCCTTGGCTTTCCAATCTGGGATCAGCGCGTCCAGACCGACGGGATCAAGAACCGCACCTGAAAGGATGTGTGCGCCCACTTCCGAGCCTTTTTCCAGCACGACCACGTTGATCTCTTGGTCGAGCTGTTTCAGCCGAATGGCCGCCGAAAGCCCGGCAGGCCCCGCGCCCACGATGACCACGTCGTATTCCATGCTTTCGCGTTCGATGTCGCTCATGGCTGATCCTGTTCTGATTTTGTCTTGATTGTTCCGGGCGATTTATTCGCACTTCGACCACGGGCGTCAATTGCGACCCAGCGTATCAGGGCGAATACTTTGCCATAATAGCGATAAACTCTCTCCTTCTCGCACATTTGTGATAGAAACCAACTGGGCAAAGGACTGCCTTCCAAGTCCATCTGCTCTTGACTCTCCCTGCCCGGCTTGAATTTAAGAAGCGAAATTGACGCCGCTTGTGGCGAAAGGACTTCACGTGGAAAAGATACCGCTGACACGCGCCGGCCATAGCGCGCTGAACAATGAATTGAAGAAGCTGAAGTCGGTCGAACGGCCGGCGGTGATCCGTGCGATTGCCGAAGCGCGCGAGCATGGTGATCTGAGCGAGAACGCCGAATATCATGCCGCCCGTGAAAAGCAGAGCTTCATCGAAGGCCGTGTTAAAGAACTTGAGGGTATCTTATCGCTTGCCGACGTGATCGACACGTCCAGGCTGTCCGGCACAGTGAAGTTTGGTGCGGTGATAAAGATCATCGATGAAGACACCAACGAAGAGAAAACCTATCAGATCGTCGGCGAACCCGAGGCCGATATTGAGTCCGGTAAGCTGAACATCAAGTCGCCTCTTGCACGCGCTTTGATCGGCAAGGATGAAGGCGACAGCGTCGAAGTCCGCACGCCTGGCGGCGAGAAAGCCTACGAGATTTTGTCCATTAAATTTAGCTGACCGAAAGGGCCATTTCGCCCCATGTCCGAAAGCTCTGAACGCAAACCGCCTGTGGATCTTGGCATATATAGCCGCGTGGCGGCCGATACCTCGCTTGACCCGGCTGATAAGATCGCACTGGTCGTGTCGGCCATTTGGTTGGTGATGTGCACCGCCTTTCTGGCCATTGTCGGCCTTGGCGGTTCCGAAGAACTTGGCGGATTGCGGTTCCTGATTGTCGTCCTGGCGGTGTTGTTGCCGGTGGCGTTGATCTGGATCGGGTCAATTGCGGTTAAATCGGCGCGGATCATGCGCGAAGAAAGCGAACGGCTTGCGGTTTCGATGGATGCGATGCGCCAGATTTACATCACCCAGGCGCAGATGGCAGCGACGACAATGGGGCCAAACGTCGAACGCAAAATCGACGAGATCGTGAAAGGCCAAAAGCGCGCGGAAAGCGCCATGGCCGAGTTCGCGACCACACGCCCCATTTCGGTCCCTGCCCCGTCGCCCGAGCGCCCCGCTGTGCCGCCAATGGCGCCCCCGACCGTGATGGACGGGCAACCCGATCTTGCGCTTGGGACGCCTGCCGAAATGTACGGCACGCCAGTATCGACGGCGGATTTTATCACGGCGATGAACTTCCCGGAAACCGCAGACGACCGCGCGGGCTTTGATGCACTGCGGCGCGCGTTGGCGGACCGACGCGCCGCGGTTTTGATCCAGGCGAGCCAGGATGTGCTGACGCTTCTTAGTCAGGACGGCATCTACATGGATGATCTGACGCCAGATCGCTCGAAGACGGATATCTGGAGACGGTTTGCAAGTGGCGAGCGCGGGCCGACCGTTTCCGGCCTCGGCGGCGTGCGCGACAGATCTTCACTGGCGCTAAGCGCCGCGCGGATGCGACAGGATTCGATTTTTCGCGATGCCTCGCACCATTTTCTGCGCACCTTCGATAAGACTTTGGCCAGCATCGCCGACCGCCTAAGCGATCAGGAACTGGCCGCCCTGACGGAAACCCGTACAGCGCGAGCCTTTATGCTTTTGGGTCGCGTCGCCGGAATTTTCGACTAATCTGCCTCCTAGACGAGGAACAGGTCATCTTCTTCCTCGTGGTCTTGATCATGGTCGTTCGGATCGGCCATGAAGTTGCCAAGATCGTCGACATATACCGCGTGTGACATGGCTTCAGCGACCGGCAAAAGGTCGGTCAGAAGAACGTCATCAAACTCATGCGCTTCTTCGTCTGCGTTGTCCTCATCGTCATCGCCTTCGGCCATACGGCCCGCAGCGAGCCCGACAAATCCGGCACCGCCGCCAAAGACCATGGCAACGACGAGCCCCAGCAATCCGATGATCGCACCGATCGCGCCACTACTGCTGCCGCCATCGTCTGTAGCAACAGGAGGCGCTTCTTCCTCCGGGGATACGGCGTCCGCCCGAGGAGGTGTAGCGCCATCGCCAGCACCATAAATATACTGCGCACCGGCGATATCACCCGACCTAAGCTCACCCACCGAAATCGAAGAGTTCATAATCTGAGCTGGCTCGCCCGGGCTCGGGATGTAGTGGTCTAAGCCGATAAGATGACCGATCTCGTGCAAGGCGACGGCAAAGAAATCAACTGTGCCCGACCCCTCGCCATTGGGAGCCCAAAACTCCTCTTCATCGAAGGTCAGGGTCCCCGACGTGATGGTTGTCCCATTGGTTGACCAATTGGCATAGCCAACGACGCTGTCAGGATAGGCCGAAGGCATCGCGTCAACGATAACTGTGATATCACTGGCTCCCGAAGAAACGTAGGTGAAATCCAACCCGGAAACGCTTTCCCAAGCATCAAAGGCAGATTGCAATGTACCGTCAAATTCGGAGACAGAATCCCCTGCGCCGAACTGCAGGCCAGAGGTCAGGTCGGAGCTCCAGAAAATTTGACCGCTCTCCGTGCCAAAGTCCGGGTCACCCCATTTTGTCCCATAGCTGGTATAGTACATCGTGGCCTCAAGTCTTAGTCGGAAACTTCTGCTTCCCGTTCTAACCAAGTGTCAATCGAGACATTTGGATCAACTAACGGCGGAATTGTGGCATGGCGGATATCGGAGCATTGCCGCGCGCTATTTCGGCCGATCCCCGCACAAAAAAGGCGCACCCCGAAGGGTGCGCCTTTTTAATTATTATTTTGGACAGTTTAGTCGTTGCCGGTGGCCGATGATACATCAACCGTAACGCCCGGACCCATGGTCGAGGCCAGCGAGACCTTCAGCATGTAT
>NZ_CALJXO010000008.1:0-10466 GCF_937988555.1 uncultured Boseongicola sp.
CATCGGCGCACCCAGTCTGGGATGAATAGTGGCCCCTCCATGTTCCATGTCGCCCGCGACACCAACGATCGCCGCCTTGCCATATGACACAGGAGACCCAATGAGCTGCTCGACGGCTTGTTCGGCGAGTTGCTGCCC
This sequence comes from uncultured Boseongicola sp., assembly GCF_937988555.1. Lineage (NCBI taxonomy): Bacteria > Pseudomonadati > Pseudomonadota > Alphaproteobacteria > Rhodobacterales > Paracoccaceae > Boseongicola > uncultured Boseongicola sp. Next base: position 139 of record NZ_CALJXO010000008.1, read on the forward strand.
CAGTTCGGCGCCGATTTCGAAGAGTACGGAAAGGTCGGCCTCGAAACGTCCTGCCAGCGGATTGCGAAAGACTGCGGCAGCCGCAACGCGTGATACCGGTTCGCATGGTTTGCCAAAGGCATCAGACGTGATCAACTCGCGAACAAAGATTGTTTTTCGTGCCAGGACCATTTCTGCCTCCATAAATCACTATTTACGAAGATGGCTGGTTTTGGCTTGTCGGTCGATAGCTTTCCCAACCGGCTGAAAGTGGACCGTAAGGGGGTGGCTTTGGGTAGAGTTTCCAAAGAATTTCAGGCGGTTGGGAAAGGCGTCTCAGTCTACAAGACCCAGCTGCCGTGCAATGGTTGCGCCATCGTAATAGTCGCGGCCTTCGACCACCAATCCGTCTTTTACCCTCATGACCGAGCAATAGCGGACTTCGGCCCGTTTGCCGGTCGGCGCAAAATCCCCAAGGCTTGAGCGCAGAGTACCAGTGTGGGTGCCCGTATTGCGAAACTCGACAGTGGCCCATTCACCGCAATGACTGACTATAACATTCTCGACCTTGCAAAGTCCGTCTGGGAAAGCCTCGCGCCAACGGAAGTAGTCTGCTTTGTATGCATCTTTTCCCGATAACTTTTCGCCGCGCGCTATATCCTCGAAGTCGCAGTCCGTGGCAATGACTTGTGCGCCGCGGTCTGGATCGCGCATATCCCAGGACTCATGAAACTGGCGGACGATCTTTTCAGTAGGATGCATAGTCTGGCTACCTTTCTAGCTGGCGCAGGGGTCCGGTCCCACGGTTTTCTTGATTGACCATGACCAACAAAACACGTCGCGGCAATTCTTGCGAAGTTCGGACTTTTCCTTGTTCCCGGTCGCCGGGCCTTCACCGACATGACAAAGAACGTCTATTTTGGGCTCTTTGCTGCCGTTCGCTGCGTATGCCTTCAATGTCTGCATAGGCCCCCTGAGCACGGCCAAGCGTCGCAAAAGGAGTAGACGCGCGTGTGGTAACACCCTTATGCGGGGCCCATGAACAGTTCTACCTCCTACGCTCCCTCCACGGACCGCATCCTAGCCGGTGTGGCTCTGATGCTAGGATTTTGCGTAACCGCCCCCTTACTGGATGTGGCGGCCAAGCTGGCATCGGGCAGCGTGCCGGTGGGACAGATCACGGCCGCACGCTTTATCGTTCAGTGCGTGCTGATGGCGCCGTTTGTCTGGATGATGGGTCTGTCGTTGCGGGTGGCGCGGGGGCAATGGCTGGCGCTGTTGTTTCGCGCGGTACTTTTGTTTGTCTCGACCTTTTGCTTTATCGCTGCGATCCGGGTCATGCCCCTTGCCGATGCCTTAGCGATTGTGTTTGTAGCCCCGTTCATCGTGCTGCTGGTGGGGAAGTTCTACTTGGACGAAGATGTCGGATCGCGCCGCGTAAGCGCAGCGATTGTGGGCTTTGTGGGTGTCTTGTTTGTGATCCAACCCAGTTTTGCAGCCTTTGGCGCAGTGGCGCTGTTTCCGCTGGGCACTGCGGTGGGGTTCGCGCTCTATATTCTTGTGACACGCGGGCTGTCGCGGCGAATGCATCCCGTCACCTTGCAATTCCACACAGGCCTTATCGCCAGCCTCCTGTGCCTGCCGGTAATGATATTGGCCCAAGGCACGGGGGCTGAGCTGCTTGATCCAGTTTGGCCCAAAGGCGTTGTGTGGCTCTGGCTGTTGGGCGTCGGGTTTTTCGCCTCGCTGAGCCATATGATGATGACCTATGCGCTGTCGCTGGCGCCTTCGGCCACACTGGCGCCACTGCAGTATCTGGAACTGCCGGTGGCGACATTGCTGGGCTATCTGGTGTTCGGCGACTTCCCCAATGCGCTGACCCTCGCCGGAATCGCCATCATCATCGGCGCAGGACTGTATATGATCCACCGCGAAAGGGTGACCGCCCGTCAGCTGATCACTGAGTGCGCTGCTCCACCGATTTGAGGTGGAGCGATCTTTAATGCAATGTACCCACAGCCGACGGGCAACCCAGCCTGAGATGCCGCTGGTCCAGCGGGACGGATTCAGCGCATTGCGGAGGGTTGTAAGCGGGGATCTTGGGCGAAATGCGGTCGTTCGCGGCGCTTTGCTTGAAGGGCAGCTCTGCGGAGAGGCTGTGTGAAAACTATCGAGAGCTTTCACAAATGCCAAAAATTGCCAGATTCAGGCACGCTCTCGTAGAGCTGAACCATCAAATTAGCAACTCCCGAAAACCAGCGGCGCGAAATCATGAAGAATCCCGAGTTTTCACACAGCCTCCGGACGAAGCCGACCTTGGGTGTCGCTGCATTCATATCCCCTTTCGCGGTGTGCCGCATGACCACAAAACAGCGCGACTACGCGATTTGACATAGGTCATTTAACGCGGAGCTCCTTGGTATAGTTTCCAATCAACGAATTCTTTACGTCGGATACAAAGAACAAGCATCGCGAGTGGATATGCGTTTCAGCCTTCCTAGAGCATTGGGATATGCGGTCGGTGGGCTCTGGACAGGCTGGGGCGGACGGAAGCGGATTGAAGCCAAGCAACTCGGCAATATGCGGCGTCTCGTGGAAAAAGCGCGGCGCGAGTCGCCGTTGTATCACCGGCTCTACGCGGATCTGCCTCCATCAAGCGAGATTGAGCTGAGCGACTTGCCGGTGACCCGCAAACCCGAGCTCATGGCGGAGTTCGACGATTGGCTGACAATCCGTTCTCTTTCCCTCGACAAGGCCCGCGAACATCTACGGGACATCGGGAAAGTTGGGGTGCCGATCGACGATGTCGCCGTCTTTCAGACCTCCGGGACATCGGGCGAACCCGCGGTCATCGTCATATCTGAATCGTTCGTGGAATATGCCTATGGCATCATGCTGGCGCGCTTTGAACGATACCACCGCAAGCTCGTGCGAGACGTCCGCAAGCTCGGTGACAGGGTGACGATCACAGGCGGGCATGGCCACTTCGCCGGAAACGGGTTTAACAAACTGGTGCAAAGGTTGAATCCGCAGCTGGCGAAGGGGTTTGGGGTAACCTTCATTGAGGCCGACCAGCCTATTGGTCAACTCGTTGACAGACTAAATGCGATTGCGAAAATCGCCTGGATCGTGACCTACCCCAGCATGCTGGCCATCCTGGTCAGGGAAAAAGAGGCCGGGCGGCTGCGGATCGCGCCTGCGCTCTTTACCACGGGAGGCGAGACACTCACGGACGATCTTCGCGCGCGGGTTGGGCGGGCCTTCCCCTCGCTGAAATACGGTATTGCCGACCCCTATGGGTGCACCGAGTGTCTGGCGCTTTCGTTCGAATGCAGCCACGGGCGCAAGCATGTGAACGAAGACTGGGTCATCTTGGAGACGGTCGATGAGGCGATGCAGCCCGTTCCCGATGGCACTTTGTCGGCGACAGTGTTGCTGACAGTCCTCGCTAACGAGGTTCAGCCTTTCATCCGATACGATCTCGGCGACTGCGTACGTTTCGACGAGGAACCCTGCGCTTGCGGGTCGCCATTTCGCAGTTTTCAAGTGGAGGGACGCCAAGCGACGCTCGTTCGTGTCGGCGAGGTGACGCTGTCACCACTCGTTTTCGAACTCGAGCACGAGAGCGCCCGGCGCAGCCAGTTGGTCCAGACCAGTGACAAGGAATTCGAAGTGCGCATACAACTGATCGATGAGACGGCGGCGGGGCGAGTCTTTCAAGAGGTCATAGCTTCGGTAAAGCAGGTGTTTCGCGATAACGGCCTGGATGATGTGGCGGTGCGAGAAAGCGAAGCATCGCCCGAATTCACCGCCAGCGGCAAGTTCCATGAAGTATTGCCTTTGCGTCGTACCGGCTCAATCACGTGACATAACCCGGCATGCGCCGTTAGGTCCAAGAAAAGCAAAATGGGCTCGAAGCCACCGCGCACAGTGATTTGTTCGAAGGTCCGCAATGGGCCGAAAGTAACACATGCCGCGCCATGCACATTTCGACAAGAAGGGCGATGAGCGTCCGTTCGTGGCGCGATGTACCAAGGCCTGTCAGGCGAACAATGTTGACTTTTAGCCAACGTCCATCAACTCTATTAGGCGTGCCCAGCTTTGCGCAGGCCTTCGATCATGTGCGCGCAATCTTGCGTCCCGACATTCCATTTTCGAATTTCCGCTTCAGTGGTAATGCTGGGTTTCACCTTTCTCATCATCGCCAGTGACACGGCTGCTTCTTTCCGGTCAAGGTGCCCAAATGCTGCGGCGTTCAGGAGATGGGTCCAGTAAAATTCGGGCATACTGATGCGCTGAACATCGACCAAAACCTCGTCGTATCGCCGGTGATGCAAATGCAAAAGTGCGGAACTGAAATGATACCAGCCAGGATGCAACGGGTTCAGCTTTTTGGCTCGGTCAGATAGCTCAGTTCCCAAGTCAAATCTTCCCAAGAAAGACATATAATGGCCAACCTCAGCCAGTATTTCAGGATCGTTCGGGTTGAGGTCGAGCGCACGCTGTGCTTCGGCCTCAAACTTTCCGATGTCCTTCTGAAAAAAATGTACGATCGCTAACCAACAGCGCGCATATGCACTTTGCGGGTCGAGTTGGGTGGCCCTAAGGGCCATGGCCAGAGCCCGCTCAATCGGCTTTGGACGAGGATTGGCCTCAAAGCGGTGCTCGGCCAGATAGACATTGGCCAGTAGGGCATGAGCCTCTGCGTAGTTCGGATCAAGTGCGATCGCTTTTTCAAGAAGATCTCGCGCTTCTGCATGCATGTCCTCGTTCAAGGTGGCGGTATAGCGCCGTGCACGTAGCAAGCAGTCATAGGCATCCCATTCGGAGGGGCTTTTTTGCAAGGCATGTGTCAATGCGGTATCCTGCATCTTAACCCCAAGCGATGCGACAATCATGCGAGTTATCGCGTCCTGGACTGAGAAAACATCCTCGAGTCGCCGGTCATAACGATCTGCCCACAGGGAAACGCCCGAAGCCGCCTCAATCAACTGGACAGCGACACGCAGCCTGTCGCCTTCTCGACGCACGCTACCGTCAACGATATAGCCAGCTCCCAGTTTTGCTGCAATCTCGGGGAGCGCAACATCGCGCTTTTTGAAGTGAAAAGACGAGGCACTGGCGATTACTCTCAGTTCTCTGAAATGGGTTAGATTGGCGATAACGTCCTCGGTCAGTCCATCGCAAAAATAGTCATCCAGGCCCGCGCTTGCGATCTTGAACGGCAAAACGACCAGTGTTGGCATAACTGTTGCCGTATTTTTCTTGGCCACAGGTTGAGTCATTGATTTTGGTATTTTGATCACGGTTGGATCGGGTTCAGATGAACCGTCAAAAGCCTCACCACTTAGGCGGACGGTCGCGTCAAAGTCGCACTTTATTTCGGCGACAAATCTGAATCCACGTCGCTGTACCGTCCTGATTACGTTTTGCGTCTCACCGGAATCTCCAACAGCCCGTCTAAGCGCAAATATCCCGCTGCTTAGCGTGGTATCGGAAACGGCACGACCTTGCCACACGGCTGCAATTAGATCGTCGCGAGACGCGATCCGGTCGCGGTTATGGATCAAGTACAGCAACAAGTTGAAGACTTGGGGTTCCATGGCAACGGGTTTGTTATTCTTGCGCAGCTCGAACATCTCTGAATCAAGATGAAAGGAGCCGAACTGGTAGATCATTGAAACTCCATTTTCGCCGTGATCGAAAAACGATGAAATCTAAACGTAATCTCAATGCCTTCATCAAGCAATGATGTCGGGGCTCGGTTAGGAATTGGCACGATCCAAATTTGGAAAAAGGAGTATCTCTATGACCTGGTCGCTTAAAGGAACCTATTTTGAAAGCTGCAATTGCGAGGTCGCCTGTCCTTGTCTTTTCCTCAGCCCCCCAAGCCAAGACGAGTGCACCGCGCTGGTCGGTTGGCACATTGAAGACGGCGAAGACGAAGGCGTGTCGCTTTTGGGCCTCAATGTGGCTCTTGCCGTGCACTCTCCGGGCCACATGGCCACAACCCAGTGGAACGTCGCCCTCTATGTCGATGAACGCGCCGACGAGGCACAGAATGCCAGCTTGATGAAAATATTCGGCGGTCAAGGCGGCGGTCATCCGGCCCGACTAGCCACCCATATCGGGGCCATAGTCGGTGTGCGTTCAGTGCCGATTGAATTTACCGTGGATGCTGGCAAGCATGGGCTCAAAATCCCGAACATTGCGGATGTCGAGGTGGATCAGATTTCCGGCCAGGGCGGCGATCCAGTCACAATTTCTGGCCATCCTTTATGCATAGCACCGGGGTTTCCAGCGACAGTAGCCAAATCCAGCAAGATGGTTTTCAAGGACCATGACATGGACTGGAATCTGTCTGACAAAACCGCCGTGTTCTCTCCGTTTGCTTATCAGAGCGAACAATAATGGACCGCGCGGGTTCGATGCCCGGCACAACGGCGCATATGACGCCCGCGCGTCTGGCTCTGTTGTTGGGCGGCCCAATTGCCGTGGCCGTGGCGTCGTGGATTTATCTGGCACTCATGATCACCGACATGTCCGCGATTCCTGGCATGTCCGCGATGATGATGTCTCCTCAGATGTTCACGCCGATGCAATTTTTCGGCCTGTTCTTGATGTGGGCGGTCATGATGTCCGCGATGATGCTGCCCACGGCGGCCCCGATGATTGGGGCCTATGCGCGGATGCAGGGCGCTGACCGCGCGAGAGGCGCCGGTTGGCTGCCGGTTTTTGCTTTCTCCGGCGGGTATGTTCTGGCTTGGGCCGGCTTTAGTCTAGTCGCGGCGGGGCTACAGGCGGGGCTTACCAACTTGGCCGTGATGTCCCCAATGATGATGAAGGCCGCAACACCGCTGGGGGGTGGCATTCTTGTGATTGCAGGGCTGTATCAGTTTAGCCCGATCAAACACGCTTGCCTACGTCAGTGCCGCACACCGATCAGTTTCTTGATGACCCAATGGCGCGACGGCGAATGGGGTGCATTGACAATGGGCTGGCGGCACGGCCTGTTCTGTGTCGGTTGCTGTTGGGCGCTGATGGGGCTTCTCTTCGTCGTGGGCGTCATGAACACCGCATGGATCATCGCGATCACAGTCTACGTCCTCGTGGAAAAAATCGTTCCAAGCAGCGAGATCCTTGCAAAGTTTGTCGGTGTGACAATGGTTGGGTTAGGTCTTTTGATCAGTTTTTAAAATAGATCTGATTGCGACTCCATCGAGCGCCTTGTGCCAATCGAGCGGATACAAACCCTGCTGTCGCTGCAATCTCTGGCTCTGATCACGCCTCTCAAACTTCTGACAGTGTAGTATTCAGCAAAATGGGCGCCAAGCCGACCTTCGCTGCACTCTGCACCAATGACCGCTCCGCGGGACAAAGCAGCCAAACCCTGGAACGAGGCGAAAGGCTTTCTGACAAATGTCAGCCAGGCCAATTCGAAGGCTGCTTCATTCATGCGCCGCTAAAACAACCAGGCGTCACGAAACTTGCATCCTGCTCGTGGAATTGAGAGCCTTGTGGCCGCGACCATAATTCCACTTAGTCAATATTTGCATTTGAGGCTCTTATGAACTCCAGTCCGATGACATTTAAAAGAAAACTGGCCAATCAAGACTTACGATTGACGGCTCATGTTTGTACAATCCCTTCCGCAATAGTGACACAGGCAATTGCGTCCGCCGGGAGTGATGCGGTGATCATCGATATGGAACATGGAGCAATCGATTACTCCTCGGCGCATGCGATGATTGCGGCCACGGCCGGGACGTCTTGTGCTCCGTTGGTGCGTGTTACCGAAAATGATGCTGCACAAGTAAAGCGCACATTAGATTTGGGAGCCGAAGGAATTGTTTTCCCGATGATCCGTAGTGCAAGCGATGCTAAACGGGCAGTCGCCTCATTGCGATATCCTCCCAACGGTACAAGAGGGTTCGGACCATTTTTGGCGCACTCACGGTGGGACACCTCTTTGCTTGATTACCGCGAAGCAGTGGACGACCAGATTGTGTGCTGCCTTTTAGTCGAAACCCGCGATGCGATTGAGAATATCGAGGAAATTTGCGCGGTTCCGGGCATTGACGCTATTATTCCTGCACAGTTTGATCTTTCAACCGATCTCGGCATCTCTGGTCAGTTTGATCATCCAGATTTTCAGACGGCTATTGCGAAGGTCGAGAGAGCCGCGAAAGCTGCAAATATCCCTCTAGGAAATGTCGGACTCGCAAAGCCGCAAGCCGATGCGCTTTTTGCCAAAGGCTATCGAATTATTGCGGGGTTCGACATTCTTTGGCTCAAAGCAATCGCAGCTGAAACTCAGTCATGGACCAAATAGAAGTTGGCTGCCTGTCATATCTGCACGTTGGACACGACCATCCAATATAGACACCGCCCAGTCCCCGCGGCTTCCTCCCTGAGAGATTTTTCAACGCGGGTCACAGTCGAGCCAAGCCGAAAGACCGCACACTGGCCCGCATCAGAAAATCTTCATCTTAGCTACCGTTCGCTGCGCAGAGTGCGGAGGTCTGCTAAGTTGGACAAAGTCGTCGTTCGACGAAAACCAGTTTTGGCGCAACCAAATTGGTTTAATCAAGCAATTTCGGATATACTTCCATTCAGAGACGGATTGCATAGCGGGCGGGAGGTTTCCAATGTCGACTAACTCTTCCAGTTTTGTGGGTGATATCCCAAGCCACTACGACAATGGCTTGGGCCCTAACATCTTCGTGGATTACGCCGACAGGCTGGTAAAGCTATGCGACGACGGAGATATCGGGAATGTGATCGAGCTTGCAGCCGGAACGGGCATTGTAAGCAGAAAACTACGAGACCATTTGCCGCCTGATACTCAATTGCTTGTCACAGATTTGAACCAGCCAATGCTGGACGTCGCTAAATGCAAATTTACCGAAAGTGAAAACGTTGAGTTCGGTGTTGCTAACGCTATGGATTTACCTTTCGACGCTAACATCTTCGATTTGATGGTCTGCCAATTCGGAGTAATGTTTTTTCCTGACAAAACAGCGTCTTATAAAGAAGCGGCTCGGGTTCTGAAACCGGGCGGACGCTATATTTTCAATGTCTGGAGCGCCATGTCCGAAAACCCATTCTCGAAAATGGCGCATGATGTAGGTGCGAAATTTTTTCCAGACGATCCGCCCGGCTTCTATAAAGTCCCCTTTCATTATGGAGACCCTGAAGTGGTTCGAGCCGATCTGGCTGCTGGAGGATGGTGGGATGTGGAGCATGAGACTATCCAATTTAACAAGACCATCGACAACCCAGAAGCATTTGCAACAGCGCTTGTCTACGGCAACCCGCTCATCGACGAAATCAGGGAACGTGGTGGCGTTAACCCGGAAGAAGTCGCTTCTGAGATGCTATCCGCACTTCAGGAGGCATTCGGATCGAACGGTATGGCAATGCCACTGTCGGCGACGACGTTTATTTGCCGCATGCCGTAATTGAGGGGTTTTGCGCTTGGCGCAGTGATCGCTTCGGGCGGCGGGCAGACGTTCGTTGCAACACGAGCCGAGGGCGGCTCTGTCGGACTTTGCTGCCGCTCAAACACACGCTGGAAATCGATGATCTTAGACTTAGCCATCATTCAATTGTGAAATTGCCGCAAGGCCTACTTCCTGAAAACTGCTACCCTTGAACCAGACACCAAATGCCTCGACTTCTTTACTAGAGCCATGAAGGGAAATTCGTTCGATATCGATCGCGTCGCATAACCTTATGTGGCCCATCCAGACTTTGACGAGTACCTGCACCGGTGCTGTTACCCAAAGATCGATTTCAAACCCCGGATCTTTCTTGCACAAGTCAATTTCACAACCTTCAAATACCATCCAGTATAATCGTTTGGTCGCCTCGGTATCAGTCAATCTGATCTCGACAGCACGGCGTTTTTTCACCCCTGCCTCGTTTGACATATTGGCAAACCGAACCTCCCAAAAAAATAGATCGGGATTAATGTTGTCCAACGATGTCATGGAATCTCGGAGCCAATGTTGCGACCAATTTCCCATTTGTTCCAGCACCGGCCACAAGGCGTTGCCGCTTTTGGTTAAGTGATACTCGAATTTATTGCCCACCCCAACACGTTGTCGTTCGATAATTTGCATGTGTTCAAGTTGGGCGAGCCGCTTTGAAAGCAGTGCAGATGACAAGCGCGGCATGCTTGCGTGCAGTTCATTAAAACGGGTTAAACCAGAAAAAAGACCACGAAGGATAAGCGGGGTCCACCGCTCTGCAATGATTTCTGCTGCGGCTGCGATTGGGCAGTACTGGCCGTATTTGGTTTGAGTGCTCATTTGACAAGCGTAAGTATTCCGGACGCCAAATCAACT
>NZ_CALJXO010000009.1:0-11688 GCF_937988555.1 uncultured Boseongicola sp.
CAGCCAGTTCACCAGATCGGGCGGATTCTCATAAACCCGCGTCGGGAAATTGTTCGAACCCACCGACAAGGAAGCCATATCCGGCTTCAACGATAACATGCCTCCGCGCTCCAGCCCGGCCCCTGACCTTCCCCCGGTCGAAAACTGAATAATCATCCCCGGACAATGGGTCTCCAGGCCTTCCTTCAAAGCAGCGAACTTCTCAGGGTCTGAACTTGGCGTCTCATCCGCGTTGCGCACATGTGCGTGGCAAATACTCGCCCCCGCCTCGAACGCCGCATGCGTGCTTTCAACCTGTTCAGAAACCGTGATCGGTACCGCAGGGTTCGCGGCCTTGGTCGGCAATGACCCCGTGATCGCGACGCAGATGATGCAAGGTTTGCCCATAATGTCCCTCAAATATCAAAGAAGATGGTCTCAATCGGACCCTGAATGTGAATGTCGAACCGATAAATCCCAGCGCCCTCTTTTCGGGCCAGCAACGTCGACACACGTGCCTGATGTTCGATACGCGCAAGGATCGGATCCGCAGCATTGGCCGCACTTTCGTCCTCGAAATACGCCCGCGTCTGAAGGCCTATATTGATCCCCCGCGCCACGATCCACACCGTTATATGAGGCGCCTGCATCCGCCCGTCGGGCATTGGAACCGCACCTGGCTTTACCGTCTCAAAGGTATACTCGCCGGTCTCCATATCGCCTGGAGACCGTCCCCACCCGGTAAAATTCGGATCAGCCTTCCCCCGCACCTCGTTGGCCGAGGGAAACAAACCCGCCGCATCCGGTTGCCATATTTCGATCATCGCATCGCGCATCGGCGCACCCATCCCGTCAAAGACCGTACCCTTAATCGTGATCTCCTCACCCTGCACCGGACCGGTTTTCATCGATGTGCCAAGATCGCCGCCATACATCTCGATGCCGGTAAAATTCGGCATGCACCCAATATGTACATACGGGCCCGCTGTCTGGCTTGGGCTTTCCTTCAGATACTCAGTTTTCTGCACCATTTATCAAAGTCCCTCTTTGCGGTTCTCGAAGTAGGTCTGGCGCCGCCCACGCAGCACAATGTCAAACTTGTACGCTCGGCTGTCCATTGGCACCGTGCGCTGCATATCCAGCGGAGCAACCAACGCATCAAGCGCCTCCTGGCTTTTTAACACTCCGACAATCGGACATAGCGGAATAAGCGGATCCCCCTCGAAATACATCTGTGTGATCAGCCGTTGCGCAAACCCGTGCCCAAAGACGCTGAAGTGAATATGGGCAGGCCGCCAGTCGTTTGGCCCATTGGGCCAAGGATAGGGTCCGGGCTGTATAGTGCGGAACTCGTAGCTGCCATCCTCACCCGTAATCGTGCGCCCACAGCCGCCAAAGTTCGGATCCAAAGCCGCCTGATACGCCTCTTTCTTGTGGCGATATCTCCCCCCCGCATTGGCCTGCCAAAACTCCAACAGCGCCCCCGGCACGGACCGGCCCATCTCGTCCAACACGCGCCCATGCACAATGATCCGTGGCCCGATCGCGGTCTCCCCCGGTTGGGCGAAATTCACGATCAGATCGTTATCCAACTCACCGATCAGACCCTGCCCAAACACCGGCGAGGTTTCTTCGCTTAACGTTGTCGGAAATGACAAAAGGGCTGCCGTCGGGCTGCGCTTCACCGAAGTCTTATAGGCGGGCGTGTAGGCATCCGGCTGTTGATCCCGGTCACGTCGCACAAACCCGCCGGTCTGTTTGATAAGGCTCATAAAGCAACTCCCATCTTGTCGTAGGTCTGTTTGGCGAGCTTAATCGCATGATTGGCTTTAGGTACGCCCGCATAAACGGCTACATGCATAAACGCCTGCAACACATCCTGCGGGCTGGCTCCGGTGTTGGCACTGGCGCGGATATGCATCGGTATCTCGTCGAAATTCCCCGTCGCCGCCAAAAGCGCCAGCGTCAGCATCGACCGCTCGCGACGCGAGATCGTATCATCCGCCCAAAGCGTGCCCCAGGCCCCTTCGGTGATCATCTCTTGAAACGGCGCATCAAATGCCACCTTGTCCGCTTCGACCTTATCAACATGGGCGTCACCAAGAACCGCGCGTCGCACCCTCATGCCGTCATCAGATCGGCTCATGGCAGTCTCCTCTTCAGTATGGCAAGCCCACATAATTTTCGGCCATCGCAGTTTGCGCTGCTTTGTTCGACCGCAAGAATTCTAATTCAGCAATTTGCATCTTCAGATCAAAATCCGACTGACCCGGATAACGATGCATCACCGACGAGAACCACCAGGAAAACCGCTCGGCCTTCCAGACACGCGCCAAGGCGGTCGCGGAATATCCATCTATACCAACCTCAGACCCGTTTTCATAAAAGTCCCGCAACGCATTATAAAGATAATGCACATCAGACGCCGCCGTGTTCAGGCCCTTGGCACCGGTCGGCGGTACAATATGCGCCGCATCCCCGCATAGGCACAACCGCCCCCAGCGCATCGGCTCGGTCACAAACGACCGAAGCGGAGCAATGGATTTCTCAATCGACGGTCCCGTTATCAGTTTGTCCGCTTGATCTTTCGGGATCCGACGTTTCAACTCAGCCCAAAACGCGTCATCCGTCCAGTCTTCAACGCAGTCGTCCAACGAACACTGGATATAATAGCGGCTCAGGTTCTCGTTGCGCATCGAACACAACGCGAAGCCGCGCGCCGAATTGGCATAGATCAACTCGTGATTGACCGGTGGAGTCTCGCTTAAAACGCCAAGCCAACCAAAGGGATAAACCTTTTCGTATTCGCGCCGCACATCGTCAGGAATGGTCTTGCGGCTCACCCCGTGAAATCCGTCACAGCCTGCCACGAAATCACACTCAATCCGCCGCGCTTCGCCATCGACTGTATAGGTCACCTGCGGTGCATCGCTGTCTGCGCCACGAATAACCACGTCCTCGACGCTAAACTCGATCCGCCCACCTGCAGCCTCGCGCGCCGCGTAAAGATCGCGCGTCACTTCGGTTTGCCCGTAAACCATCACCGGCGTGCCGGTGTGCTCGGAAAAATCGATCCGAAACATCTCGTCGCCGTAAGAAATCAAGGCGCCGTCATGGATGAAGCCCTCAGCGTGCATCCGGTTCGCACAGCCAGCTTCCTCCATCAAAGCCACAAGCCCTTGCTCAAGCACCCCCGCCCGGATACGGCCCAGCACATAATCCTTAGTCTTACGCTCGACCACGACGCTGTCGATCCCACGAACGTGTAAAAGCTGCGAAAGCAAAAGCCCCGAAGGTCCGCCGCCTATGATTGCAACTTGCGTCCGCATCGTTCGTTAAACCCTTGTAATCTTTAGTCTGGTCTTCAATTCCGTCCGGCAAAACGCATGCAAAAAGCACGTCTGCTCGGACACATCCAACATATCCTGCGCCACTGCATCAGCCTCGCTCGTTACCAGATGCACATGGGTTTCAACCGGGTCCGCTTCGCCCGCGCGTCCCGTTCCGCCCGACGCCCCACCAAGACTGAAATGCGTGTCCTGCACGATCGAATAGGACAGTAAGTCCAACTTCTCCATCGACGCCATCCGGCCAAACTGCGTCATAAAACAAAACGCAATTCCCGCCGAAATGTAACTCACCGCATCTGGCGCGCGCCCCATTCCACCCGCCGCCGGAGCCTCCTCGCTTAAAAAGCGGAAAACCGACCCTCGCGGGCTATAAAGATGCTGCTCGATCTCTTTGATGCCATCGGCGCGCAGCGTGCAGATCGCCGCCGGATTAAGCGTGCGATCCTGTTCGTCTGTCAGGCTTGACGCGGCCTTCGCAGTGCCCTTTTGCACCGCCTTTTCAGGCGAGATCCCAAGGCGCTCAATCAAGGTCAAATCCGTCTCGCCAGCTTCCGGCGCCGCGCCCTTTGGATCACCCACAGCCGGACCTTCCAACTTCACTGCATTGGCAGGGTCAATCTCGACGCCGTTTTTCGACAGCGTAAAATAACTTGGTAAAACGCCCCGCATCAAACCGTTCAGCGGCGAGGCATGCACGGCGTCCATCACCAACTGGTTCAGCGCAGCATCATCAAGATCGCACTCCACCTCGACCTCAAGCTCCACCGGCAACGCCCCACCCGTCATAGTGCGTTTACGCATCGAACCCCTCATCGTATAATAATTGTTCTGTATAATCCGCAACTTACGAAATTCAAGACCCTGTTCAGCCGCCAAAGCCGTGATCTCGTTCATATAGCTCGAAATCATTCCCGTGGTCAGAAACGACAACGGACAAGGTGCTGCGTCATACCCGCTTAGATACGCGCCCTCGTCCGAAACCAACCGCCACATCAATCCCGAACGGGCCGACACTACCAACGCTTCTTTTTGAAACCCCGACAACGATCGCACCCAGGTACGCACCGCATCGCCCTTGCGGTTCGCAGGCGCCAAAAGACCCGTCGCATCCGCATTGGTCACGCGATAAAACGGCGCACCCCCGCTTTCAGCAATGATATTTTCCCCAAGTGCCATCACGTCCCCCCATTCGTCTCACCCGGCGGCGTCCCATGCGTGTGGAACGTCTCAATTGTCTTCAAACCCCAGGCCTGACCCTTCTTACGCTCGGTCTCAGTCCAGGTGATCGTCTCCCAATCGGGCTGCAAAATCAGCCGCGCACCAGCGTTTGCCAACTCCACCCGATTGCCCGCAGGCTCCCAGACATACAGGAAAAACGTGCCCTGAATGCCATGCTTGTGCGGCCCGGTTTCGATATGAACGCCGTTTTCCAGAAAGATATCCGCCGCCCGTAAAATGTCCTCGCGCTGATCCGCGGCATAGGTCACGTGATGCAGCCGGTTCGCGCCCTTCCCGTGTTCTTCGGTGCAGGCCAGATCGTAAGTTTTGTTGTTGATCGTGAACCAACAGCCTCCAAGGCGACCGTTATCAAGCCGGATCTGCTCCGTCACACGGCTGCCCAGACAGGTCTGCATAAAATCGCGAAACTCGGTCACGTCCGAGGCCAGTAAGTTCAGATGATCCAAACGCCGCGGGCACGCACCAACGCCGTGAAACCGGCTCGACATGTTTTTCAATGCAGGCACATCGTCGCCCGTCGCCTCGAATTTCCGCGTTTCCCAGTAAATCTCGAAAACATGCCCGAACGGGTCCTCAAACCGAAACGCCCGGCCGTGGCCCGCGTCACCGTCCACCCAGCCGTGCACGCTGTACCCCGACGCCTCAATCGCCGCGACCCGGCGCGCCAGGGCCGCCTCGGACGACACCCGATAGCCGATGTGCCCGACCCCGGTCGTCTCGGACGCCGTCAGCTTCAGCGTATGGAATTCATAGTCGTCCCACGCCCGCAAATACGCACAGTCACCCTCGCGCGCCGACAGCTTCAAACCGTAAACACGGGTGAAGAAATCGAGGCTTTCCTCGAACTTATCGGTCAGAACCTCAACGTGGCCCAGATGTGCGATATCAAAACACGGCTCACCCATGGCGCCCTTACCCAAACATCGTTGTGGGCAGGAACAGCGCGATCTGCGGAAACATCACAAGGATGATCAACGCCACCAGCATCATCAGCCAAAATAGCGCCACGCCCGAAAAAATCTCGCCCAAAGACACCTTCGGCGCGATGGATTTCACGATGAACACGTTCAAGCCGACAGGCGGCGAAATCAGTCCCATCTCCAATGCCAGAACAACCAGAACACCGAACCAGATCGGATCAATGCCCTCGGCGACTATGATTGGAAAAAAGATCGGAAGCGTCAGGACAAGCATCGCAAACCCTTCCAGAAAACACCCGAGAATGATGTAAATCAGAAGGATCAACAGCAACACGCCGGTCGCTGATA
This sequence comes from uncultured Boseongicola sp., assembly GCF_937988555.1. Lineage (NCBI taxonomy): Bacteria > Pseudomonadati > Pseudomonadota > Alphaproteobacteria > Rhodobacterales > Paracoccaceae > Boseongicola > uncultured Boseongicola sp. Next base: position 5,837 of record NZ_CALJXO010000009.1, read on the forward strand.
AATCCAGCCCATCCATGAAACCGCCCACGGCGGTCGGTATATGGCTTAGCGCCAGAAACGGGTTGATCAGATGCGCCGCGATCAAGATCAGCATGACCGTTGCCGTCGTCACGACGGAATCTTTGGCCGCCTTCCAAAGCGCCACAATCGGCAGCGCACGCGTTACAAACCCGATCAGAATAACCGCGCTTGCCCCAACGGCCGCTGCCTCGACGGGTGAAAACAAACCACCGTAAATGCCTCCGATGGTTAGCACAATCACCGCCACAATCGGCCCCGCCCGCGATACCGCACGCAGCTTCTCTCTCAGACCAGTCTTTGGCCCCGCAGGCCCGTATTCCGGCCTAATGTAGCAAAGCACCGTTACCGCCAGCACAAACAACGACACAAGCAACAGCCCCGGAAATACGCCTGCCAAAAACAGCCGCCCGATGGATTGCTCGGTCAAAATTGCATAGATTACAAAGCCCGTAGACGGCGGGATCAAAATCCCCAACGTACCGCCCGCCGCGACCACTCCGGTCGACAGGCGCGGGTCGTATTTGTAACGCTCCATCTCGCCCAAGGCGACCTTGCCCATCGTCAAAGCCGACGCGACTGACGAGCCCGACAATGCCGCGAACCCACCGCAACCAATGACAGTCGCCGAGGCCAAACCACCCCGCACCGAACCGATCACCGCATAGGCCGCGTCGTACAATTGTCGGCTCATTCCCGTGATCGAGGCCACGTTGCCCATCAAAATGAACAAGGGGATCACAACCAGTTCGGGCGAGGACCCCAAAGTAAACGCCTCCGACGCCAAAAGAGACGTCGCCGCGTTTAACCCGTTCAACGCCCAGATGCCGAAAAAGCCGACGATGAACATCGCGAACGCGACAGGGATGCGCAGAACCAAAAGCCCAAACAGAACGATAATTCCGAAAATACCCGCCGAAGCCGCGCTCATGCGTCCTTCTCCGAGCGAATGTCGCGCCCTGTCAGGGCAAGTTCAACCGCGCGCAGTGCAAGGCCTAACGCCGCCAACAGCATGAAGGCGACCATCGCCCATTGAAACCACGCTTTGGGCAGGTACAAAAGGTTGGTCGACAGGTTCAGCATCACAGAAAGCTGTGAGGAATCCCAAGTGGCCCAGGCAAGAGCGGCAAAGATCGCCGCCCCAAAAATCGCAACCACGATGTCGATCAGGTAATTCAATTTTGCCGGGAAAAAGCGCTCGAAAAGATCAACGGCGATATGCCCGCCAAGCCGGTCACACTGCGCCATCGGAGCAAAAATCATCACAGTCATCGCCATCATGGTGATGTCCTGACCGCCATAAAGCGGATTGCCAAAAGCGCGCCCCACCACATCAAGCAGAACGACACCGACCACGCAAAGAAGCGCAGCCGAGCCGATCGCGGCGGACAGGCCGATAAGCCTGTCCGCCAGTTTACGCAATTGATCCAAATGCTTACTGCTGCATTGCGGCCAATGCCGCATCGCCGCCCACACTGGCCACATAATCCGATGTCACTGAAGAAACCGCTTCAGTGAAGGCTTGGATTTCTTCTGCTGTCAGATCGACAAAGGTGTTCTTGTCATCCTTGCGCGCCCGCGCAACACCGATCACGCCGGTCTCGTTCCACGCGGTCTCGGCATTGTTTGACAAATCGCGCCCGACATTGGCCTCAAGCGCCGCTTTCGCCTCGTCCGACAGCACGTCATATGAGCTTTGGCCCATGACCGCGAAGAACGACAAACGCCCAAGCGGTGCACCGATGGTAAACGCATCCGCGACCTCGTCCAGTTTGAAGTCATCCAAAGTCGATGACCCTGTAAACACGCCATCAATCAGACCGGTCTGAAGTGCGTTGTAGACTTGATTGATCGGCATCTGCACCGGGGTCGCCCCAAGTGCCTCGGCCACCTTGCCAGCCGTCGCGCCCGCTACGCGGATTTTCAGACCTTCCAGATCGCCGGGCGTGCGGATCACCTTGTCACGCATGATCATCACGTTCGGCTCGGACGTCCAAAGCGCCACAGGCACCGTGCCGGGAAACTCTCCGCCAATCTCGGCCATCGCATCCCAAAGCGCATCGGCGCCCGATTTGCCCTCTGGCACCACGCCCGGCAGCTCGACAATCATCGCTTTCTCGAACTGTGAGGACGTATACCCCTGAAGCCCCCACGTGATGTCAGCCACGCCCTGAACGGCACGGATATACTGCTCGACCGGGCCTTTGCCCAACTCGCCCCCGTGATAGCCACGCACGGTCAAAGAGCCGCCTGTCGCAGCTGCCAAATCCGTATTCAGCTTTTCAATGACGGATGCATTCACCGTGTGAAATGGTGGTGTGAAATTCGCGAACTTCAACTCCTGTGCCACTGCCGGAAAGGCAGCAACAACAACCAGAGCCGCGCCCAGAAATGTTGATTTAAGTGTCATTTAAGTCCTCCCAAAAAATCGGACCGCGTCATTGGCGGCTCCGAAACCCTCAGACGACGTACCCCGGAAAAGGGACGCCGCCCAACTATCATTGCCTCAAGCCGACGTCGCACGCCAGCTATCGGATGCATACCCGCCCTCGCGGACTTCCTTCGCATAGGGCGTATCAGACACCCGCACGCGAATTTCGGCCTGACGGTGCTTTTCGGCAGACGTCTTTTGCGTCTCATCCGGTTCACCCCATTTAAGCGTCAGCACATCGCCAACCGTAACCGATTGGTCGACCACACCCAAAGACAACACACAGCGCTCGTTATAGCTATAGCCGTTGAACATCGACATGCCGACCTGTCTGTCGCCATGCATCACCATATCAGCAGAAGACGACGCATAGTTCGGCTGTGGGAAGTCGATCCACTTGTAAGGAATACCGTCGTCAAAGGCCGACGCAATAACTTTAAGAACGTCCTCTTTGTTCCACTCAAACGTCACTTTTTTCCGATTCGTGCCGCTTTCCTTCATCCGGGCGAGGGCCTCCTTGCCCACGAAGTCATCCTTCTTCCAGCCAATATAGAAATCATATCCAAGCTCGAACGGATTGACGTAGTAATCCTCGATATTGTCCGACACGTAACTTCCGCCAATCGCGCCTGCGGCCTCGTACATATCCGACCCCAGCCAATCGCGATATTCGGCCATCATGCCGTCGCCCGTGTAAATCCCAGGCAGCGGAGAGGGGATCCACCCGCTCTCAAGCGTGTTGGTCGAATAGGCCCGGCTGCCGCACTGAACCAGATCAACGCCCGCGGCGCGCGCGGCCTCCATAATCGTCGAATGGATGTAATTCTTGTCCTCGTAAGGGCCCCATATTTCCAGACCCGGCGCCCCCGACATGCCGTGGCGCAGCGCCTGCACTTTCTTCGAGCCAACATTGATCCAGTCCACATGGAAGAACTTAATGTCCTGCACCGGCCCGCCGTTCATCTTCTCGAAAATCTTCGGCGCGTCGGGGCCTTGGATCTGATAGCGATAATGGGTCCGCAAAACCCGCTCGCCTTCAGGGCGCGAGGTCGAGCGCGGATCATGCTTAATCCGTACGTTCCAATTGCCGGTCGCCGCACAAAACATCAGCCAATGCGACGTCGGCGCACGCCCTACCAGAATGAATTTGTCTTCCCGCTCGCGGAAAATGATGTGGTCGCCGATCACATGGCCATTGGGCGTCACCGGGACATAATGCTTGGCCCGGTTCAGACCGAAATTCGAAAACGAGTTAATTCCGTGATGGGATAAGAAAGCCTCCGCCTGAGGCCCCTCAACGATCAGCTCATCCATATGATGGCATTGGTCGAACAAAACTGCAGTGTGCCGCCAGGCTTCCTGCTCCACCCGCCAGTTGCGAAACTCCGGCGTTACAACCGGATAGACGTACATCCCGATCTGAGAATTTCTCAGCATTTCAACAGGGTTGGCGTGGGTCTTCATCACATCGGACAGGCTCGGCATCGTTGGTGTCTCCCTTGGAGTTAGTCAGGTGTTACAAGCGAAAGCCCCGGAACGCGTGTCGCGACCCCCGGTCCGGCTTTGGCAAAATGTTCAAGATTTTCGCGCGCAAGCCGTGCATGCTCGCGCGTCAGCGCTTCGGCCCGGGCACCGTCCCGCGCCCGGATCGCGGCAAGAATGGCCTTATGCTGCCACTGCGCCCGCGTCAGGGACGCTCGAAAATTCGGGATCAGCTCCTGTTCTTTCAGGAAAGAAGACGGCGACGCCAAAGGCAGCTGAACAACCCGCTCGATCTCGCGCTGAACGATCAAACTGCCTGCCATACGCGCCAAAAGGCTGTGAAACCCGGCATTCAGACGGACGTAGGCGTCCAGATCAATGCCGTCCGGCGCCGCAAGTGCAGTATCAATTTCTGCCAGCGTCCGTTCGGCTTCACCCATCATCAAAGGATCAGCCCCCCGCTCTGCCGCCATCCGCGCAGCCGTGCCCTCGATGACACCACGCAATTCTATCGCGTCGTTGATGTCGTCCACGGTAAAGCTGGCGACCCGCGCGCCGCCCGTCGCAATCCGCTCCAGCAGTCCTTCGGCCACGAGCCGGTCCATTGCTTGTCTCAGGGGAGTGCGGGAAATGCCAAGCCGTTCCGACAGAGCAACCTCGGGCAACCGCGTGTTCGCTTCGAACGCGCCGGTCATCACCAGTGTGCGAAGGCCCATCAGCGCCTTGTCGAACTGTGTCGACCGATCTCCCAAAGCCACCTCCCAACAGCTTACCGAGTGTAAGGGCTAGAATGTATACAGAAACCTGTCAATAGCACACATCTTGCCCTCTAACGACCGAGTTTACAACATTATGTATACATAAATGGAAATTCAGCGGAGTGCCTGCCAGCGCCCACTGCGTCAGCCATTCTCTACCAGAGCGAACGCCTGCGCCGATACAAAACCGACGTGGTACGGACGTCGCGAAATCGCCCCGAAAGCCTCTGAATTAACGAATAACGCTGAGACATTATCGGTTTCAGCTCACAGAGGAGTTTACCACCGACAAAAGTATTGTTAGTCGATCTTCGACGCATCCTTATACATCACCCGATGCCGCCGCGTTTTGATCCAGTCCTCAAGCTCCGCGTCGCTCATAAAGTGCTCGCAATTGTAGTGATCCCAATGCAGTATCTCCTCGGGCGGTCGCCGCCACCGCTTGTATGGGGCAGCAGCCGGAGGCCCGAACAGCATGATATCAAGTACCGAAATCTCCGGTGGAATTCCAAGCAATGGCCGGATCGCATCCTGCGCTTCTTCCTGCCCGATCGCCGTGACCCACCAGACGTTATACCCCAAAGCCGCCGCCGCTAGATGCGCCGACATGGTCGCGGCAGCAACCGACTGTAGCAGAATTCTCTCAGCGTTTTCATGGTAACTACGGTCCAAAGCTGAATCATCGTTCAGCACAGGAAACGCATTGGTCCATCGCATATCAGAACACACCACCACAAACCCCGGAGCCGTCGCCAGCCCGCGATAGTCAGGAGTCGGAAACTTCATCTTCGCCTTCGCCCTAAACCGCTGCTCTGCCACGAAATACTCAGCAATTTGTTGCTTCATCGCAGGCTCCCTCACCACGATGAATTGCCAAGGCTGTGAATTTGCACCCGAAGGCCCATGTCGCGCCGCTTCGATAATCATTTCATAGTGTTCAGTCGGAACTTTAAAGTCCGGATTAAACTTGCGAACCGTTACCCGATTGCGGATCACCTGCATCAAAGCATCGTATCGACTTCGATCCCCGATCTCTGGCAAATCCACTTCTGCTTCAGCGTCTTTCAGATCAACGGCGGGAGTCGTATCGGTCATCAGCGTCCTCCAAGACAATACTTAAACCCAGCAAACATCATCCGAACCCATCCGACAACAGCTTCATC
>NZ_CALJXO010000010.1:0-31004 GCF_937988555.1 uncultured Boseongicola sp.
GCGCGCATGCTGTTGCAGGTCCACGATGAGCTGCTCGTTGAGGCGCCTGTTGAGAAAACCGACGATGTCTGGCGTGCGGAATTTATCGCCGTGCCCTACGATCCGACCGAAATGGCGGCCTTGGCGCGCGCCCATGGCGAAGACGGCTGGGCGCGCGCTCTTGAGACGGGGTGGCTCGCCTAGTCGACGACGATCTCGATCCGTTGGGTCAGGCCCCCTGTCGCCCGCGAGAATACCAATATCTCGTCCGCATCCGTCACGACAGCAAACCAGTCTGATCCTTGCGTAAACGCAACCGCTGCCGCCCCGTCCGGCAATTCGATCTCATCGGGCAAAGGAATAGCGTTCATTGCACCAAACTGCATGACAAGCAGGCCCACGACCGTTAGAACCCCGCCGATCATCGTGACGGTCAAGATCGTCACAAGCCACTTGAGATATTTGAGGTGCCTGACCTCACCCACGGAAGGCTCGCGTTCGTCCATGTCCCAGACCGTCCATCGCATTACCATCGGCGAAGCCCCGCCGTCGCGCCTTGATAAGGCGCTCGCCCGCGATGTGCCAGAGGCCGCACACCTCAGCCGCTCGCGCCTTATGCGCCTGATCGCCGAAGGCGCCGTCAGCAAGAACGGTGTGCCGTTAACGGATACCAAAGCGAAAGTGGCCGAGGGCGATGTCTTCGAGATCGCCGTTCCTGACGCCGTCGAGGTGGAAACCCTCCCCGAGGCGATCCCCCTCGACATCATCCACGAGGACGACGACCTCCTTGTTGTGAACAAATCCGCCGGTATGGTCGTCCACCCTGCGCCCGGCTCGTACTCCGGCACGCTTGTTAATGCGCTCCTCCACCATTTTGGCGGCGATCTTTCCGGCGTGGGCGGCGAAAAACGCCCCGGCATCGTGCATCGCATAGACAAAGACACCTCCGGACTTCTTGTCGTCGCAAAATCCGACGCAGCGCACCATGGCCTCGCCGACCAGTTTGCCGCCCATACGGTGGAACGCACCTACCGCGCGCTTTGCTATGGTGTCCCCGATCGGGGCGATCCGCGCCTGCGCGGCATCAAGGGCATCAACTTCGAGCCCGGCAACATCATTAAAGTCACCACACAGTTGGCCCGCCACAAAACAGACCGCCAAAAACAGGCGGTTTTGTTCAACGGGGGCCGCCACGCTGTCACGCGCATCCGCGTCATTGAAACATTTGGCCGCGCTGCAGCCGAGATTTATTGCAACCTTGAAACCGGGCGGACCCATCAAATCCGTGTCCATGCCGCCCACATTGGACATGCGCTTATCGGTGATCCCACCTACGGCGGCCGCCGGCGTTTGGGCGCTGACACACCCGGTGCCGAAACCGCGAAAGCCTTTGCCAGACAGGCGCTTCACGCCGAAACGCTTGGCTTTATTCATCCGGTCACGCGCGAGGCTTTAAGCTTCACAACACCCCTCCCTGAAGACATGAGCGTGCTTAGAAAAGCCCTAGGTGGACTGTGAATTTATGCGCATTGAAACCTGAATTTCTGCTTGAACCTGCACATAGACGTGAGGTCACGGGCTTGCGACTGGAATAAAACCTTCATCGCATACATCTTTGCTTCAACGAGAGGCGATAAATATCTCCTCTCAAACCTTGAACTGAACCAATCGGTTCACCATCTATGTTAAGAGTCGCAACATAGTGACCTACAGGGAAAGGAATTTGAGATGGCTAATTACGCAAATCTACCTGCGCCGTCTCCCGAAGGCGGGCTGAACAGGTATCTTCAAGAGATCCGAAAGTTCCCCATGCTTGAGCACGAGAAAGAATACATGCTCGCAAAGCGTTGGGTGGAAGACCAGGACACCGATGCCGCGCACCAGATGGTGACGTCGCATCTGCGCTTGGCAGCAAAAATCGCCATGGGCTATCGCGGCTACGGGCTCCCTCAGGCCGAGGTTATTTCCGAAGCCAATGTGGGCCTTATGCAGGCGGTCAAACGCTTTGACCCCGAAAAAGGCTTCCGCCTTGCGACCTACGCGATGTGGTGGATCCGTGCCTCAATCCAGGAATACATCCTGCGCTCATGGAGCTTGGTTAAGCTAGGCACGACCAGCGCGCAAAAAAAGCTGTTCTTTAACCTTCGTAAAGCCAAGGCCCGCATCGGCGCCCTTGAAGAAGGCGACCTGCGCCCGGAAAACGTCGAGCGGATAGCAACGGATCTGAACGTTACAGAAGCCGAAGTCATCTCGATGAACCGGCGCTTGTCGGGTGGTGATGCCTCGCTGAACGCCACGGTCTCGGCCGAGGGTGAAGGGACTGCACAATGGCAGGATTGGCTTGAAGACGAGGACGCCGATCAGGCGGGTGACTATGAAGCGCGCGACGAGCTTGAAGTGCGTCGTGAACTTCTCGCCGAGGCGATGGAGGTCCTCAACGAACGCGAACAGGACATTTTGACCCAACGCCGCCTGCAGGATGCGCCAATCACTTTAGAAGACCTCAGTGGTCAATACGGCGTCAGCCGCGAGCGCATTCGACAGATCGAAGTGCGCGCGTTTGAAAAGCTGCAAAAGCGGATGCAAGAGCTTGCAAAAGGCAAAGGCATCCTGGAACAGGCCTGACCCCCCCCAAGGCCAAGTGTTCCCACACGAAAGACCCCGTGCAATTCGCGGGGTCTTTTTTGTTGCGGTGACAAAACCTTATCCCTGTGCCGCTGACCGCCGTTTCTTCAAGCGGACAAGGAACGCAATCAATGGCGTAACCGTCGCCGCCAACAAAGCCAGAAACAGCGCGGCAATCAGGGTTACCGCCAGAATATGCGTCAGCTGATCCGCGTTGAGCGTCTTGAAATATCCAAACACAACGAGCGCCAACGCCGATAACCAGCACGCCGCCGACAGCACTCCCAATGCGCAAAGCTGAACGCGCTCCGGCAGCGGAATGTCTCCGAACCACCAACTTTGGAACCGTAAAAGGGTCGGCAATCCAATCCGTCCGATTGCAATCGCGCTCACGGTCAGGATCATCACCACGCAAAGCTTGGCCCAAAGCTTCGGGCTAAACTGCGCGACCTCAAAGCCAGTTCGTAACCACAAAAGCGTCAGCCCGCTTGCCCATAAAAGGACAAGCCCAAGCGTCACAAAGTGATGCAATGTCTGCAATATCTCGACCTCTCGCTCGTGAAGCGGTCGCAAAACAGCGCGCGCAGCCGATGCCCCCGCTAAAAGCGCAATCGCGAGCCCAAGCGACAACCCCAACAAATGCACCAATCGGGCCCCATCGTTCAAAAGATCTGCATCCATGTCGTGTGTATCCCGGAATGGCTGCACCGCCAGATCTCAGCGGCTTTCCTCCGCCCAGGGTTTTGCGACTTTTTGGCTGGCATTCGTCGGTTCCAAGGCGAAAATGCGGCGACTTAGTCGCTGTTCACAGCCATCCACGAAATCTAGCCGGCGACCCGGCGATTGTCCTCAAGACGCATATTCATTCAGCAAAAAACCGCTTGGGCATTCGCAACAATCCGTCGTCTTCGGGTCCATTTCTCAGGCGCATTCAGGCAAACTACCCTGCCTGCCGCCCAGAAATCGTCTGCCCTGCCGCCCAGCCCGACGACCAGGCCCACTGAAAGTTGTATCCGCCTAGCCACCCCGTCACATCGACCGCCTCTCCGATAGCAAAAAGACCTGGAACCGTCTTGGCCTCCATCGTTTTCGACGACAACCCGTCCGTGTCGATGCCCCCAAGCGTTACTTCCGCCGTCCGATAGCCTTCCGTCGCCGTCGGACGGAACGGCCACGCATGCACTGCGTCCGCGATCTCCTCAAGCCGCGAGTCCGGCTGATCCGCCAGATTTCCCGTCAATTCTAGGCGTTCCGCAACTTCTTGCGCCAGCCGCTGAGGCAATGTCCCTGCCAAAACAGACACCATCCCGCGCCGTCCGGTCTTGCGCTTCTCTGCAATCATATGATCCGCCAAATTCGTTTCAGGGCAAAGGTTTAGCGTCACATCCTCACCTTCGCGCCAATAGGATGACACCTGCAAAATAGCAGGACCCGAAAGCCCGCGATGGGTAAACAAAATCGCTTCATCAAAGATCGCCCCGCCCGCCGAAGCACGTCCCTGAACCGCAACCCCAGCCAAAGCCTTCAACCCGGCATCGTCATGCGTAAACGGCACCAATGCAGGGCGCGTATCCGTCATGGCAAGTCCGAACTGCTGCGCTAACCGATACGCCAGGCCGGTCGCGCCCATCTTTGGGATCGACTTGCCACCCGTCGCCAAAACAAGGTTTTTCGCCTCAATCTGAACAGGTCGTCCATCGCGCACCAAAGCGACGTGAAACACTCCATCTCTCCGAACCACATCTTTGATTTCCGTTTTAGGCCAGAGCTTTGCGCCAGCCTTTTCAAGCTCAGAAACCAGCATCGCAATGATCTCCTTCGAAGACCCATCACAAAACAACTGTCCCAAGGTCTTTTCATGCCAGGCAATCCCATAGGCCTCGACCAATGCGATGAAGTCCCACTGCGTGTAGCGGCTCAAGGCCGATTTCGCGAAGTGCGGGTTCTGCGAAACAAAAGTCTCGGGACTGCATCCAAGGTTTGTAAAATTACACCGGCCACCGCCCGAAATCCGTATTTTCTCGCCCGGAGATTTCGCGTGATCGACCACCAAAACATCCGGCCCGGCATGTGCTGCGCACTTCAAACCCGCTGCACCCGCGCCTAAAATCAACGTATTGACCGTCTCGCCCACTTTGCCCGCCTGAACCGGCCGAAAACCCGATGTTTTCCTAGCCCTTTGTGCTCCGATTCGTTATACTGCAAAGCAGACCCGGACAACCGGGCGCAGCCAAGGCAGTTCGAGCAGGACGCATGACAGAAATGGTTTATGGCTCAGTCCCCACAAGGGACGGAGAGCCGATTCTCCCGCGATGGTGGCGCACCATCGATAAATGGTCGCTTAGCGCCGTGTTCCTCCTGTTCGGGATCGGACTTTTGCTCGGCCTCGCCGCTTCGCCCCCGTTGGCACAACGCAACGGCTTTGCCGATTTCCACTATGTGCAGCGCCAGGCACTCTTCGGTTCGCTCGCGATGTTAACCATGTTTGCCTTCTCACTTATGTCGCCACAAACCGTCCGCCGCATCGCGGTCATCGGCTTTGCGTGCAGCCTTGTGGCACTCATGCTGCTGCCGCTCTTTGGAACGGACTATGGTAAAGGCGCTGTCCGGTGGTTTTCACTCGGCTTCGGCTCGATCCAACCGTCGGAATTCCTGAAACCCGGTTTCATCGTCGTCGCAGGCTGGATGATCGCCGCCTCAAACGAGGTCGCAGGCCCGCCCGGTAAAAGCTATTCGTTTGGTCTGGCACTGTTCATCACCCTCCTCCTCGCCCTGCAACCCGACTTCGGCCAAGCTTGCCTTGTCCTGTTTGCATGGGGTGTCATGTATTTCGTCGGTGGAGCGCCCGTTTTAGTCCTTGCCGGGATCGCGGGCCTCACTGTGGTCGGAGGCGCGTTCGCCTACCAAAACTCCGAACACTTCGCCCGCCGTATCGACGGCTTCCTCTCAGCGGATGTCGACCCTACAACGCAGCTTGGCTACGCCGCGAACGCCATCCGCGAGGGCGGTTTTTTCGGCGTCGGCGTCGGGGAAGGCACCGTCAAATGGTCACTTCCTGATGCACACACAGACTTCATTATCGCTGTCGCTGCGGAAGAATACGGCCTCATCCTCGTCCTCGTGATCATCTTCCTTTACGGCTCGATTGCGCTGCGATCTCTGTTCCGCCTGATGCGCGAACGCGACCCCTTCATCCGGCTTGCAGGCACTGGCCTTGCGTGCACGTTCGCCGTGCAAGCGATGATCAATATGTCGGTCGCGGTCCGCCTTCTGCCAGCAAAAGGCATGACGCTGCCCTTCGTAAGCTACGGCGGATCCTCCCTTATTGCGGGCGGCATCCTGATTGGAATGCTCCTTGCTCTCACCCGCGCCCGCCCCCAAGGCGAAATAGCAGACCACCTCATAAGGAAAGGCCGTTGAGCAAACAGCCTCATCTTGTCATCGCCGCGGGCGGCACCGGCGGGCATATGTTTCCGGCACAAGCGCTCGCCGAGGCCATGCTGGACCGTGGCTGGCGCGTCACGCTGTCTACCGACGCGCGAGGCGCACGCTACACCAGCGGCTTTCCCGACGCGGTCACAGTAACCCGCGTTAACAGCGCCACTTTCGCCCGCGGCGGGCTGATCGCCAAAGCGCTCGTCCCGTTAAGCATAGTGGCCGGCATCGCGGCCGCTAAATGGCGCTTCATGACGGACCGCCCAACCGTCGTCGCAGGGTTCGGTGGCTACCCCTCAATACCGGCAATCGCTGCTGCCTGGGTCTTGCGCATTCCGCGTATGATCCACGAACAAAACGGTGTGCTTGGCCGGGTCAACCGAGTTTTTGCACCCCGCGTGAACAAAGTCGCCTGTGGCACCTGGCCAACTGATCTGCCCAGCGGCATCGACGGCATCCACACCGGAAACCCCGTCCGCGCCGCTATTCTGGATCGCCACAACGCCCCGTACCCAAGCGCCACCGGCGGACCACTTAACATCCTTGTCATGGGCGGAAGCCAAGGCGCGCGCGTTCTCTCCGACGTTGTGCCCGAAGCCCTCACACTCTTGCCAAAAGATCTCCACCCGCGCCTGCACGTCAGCCATCAGGCTCGCCCCGAAGACCTCGCCCGCGTCACCGATGCCTACACGCTTGCAGGCATCGACGCCGACGTTCAGACCTTTTTTTCCGACGTCCCGGAGTGCATGAGCGCGGCGCATCTTGTCATCATGCGCGCCGGAGCATCCTCTGTCGCCGACGTGTCGATCATCGGCCGCCCCTCCATCCTTATCCCTTTCGCTGCGGCGACCGCTGATCACCAAACCGCCAACGCCCGCGGCCTCGTCGATGCAGGCGCCGCCTTGCTCATCAAAGAATCCGCTCTTGATCCTCCCACCCTTTGTGAGCAAATCCGCGCCATCCTGACCGACGCCCCCCATGCCGCGCAAATGGCCGCAAATGCCTTATCGACAGGTAAACCTGACGCAACCGAGCGCCTCGCCGCGCTGGTCGAACAACTCGCGGAGAGACGCGCATGAACGCAGCAGCCACCAAACTGCCCACCGAAATGGGTCCCATCCACTTCGTTGGCATCGGAGGCATAGGCATGTCGGGCATCGCAGAGGTGCTGATCGAAGCGGGTTATATCGTGCAAGGCTCCGATCTTAAGGCCACCAAAATCACCAACCGTCTTGAACGCCTCGGCGCCAAAATCTTCGAAGGCCAGCGCGCCGAAAACCTTGAAGGCGCCGAAGTGATCGTCATCTCGTCCGCCATCAAACGTGGCAATCCAGAGCTTGACGAAGCCCGTCGCCTCGGCCTGCCGGTCGTGCGCCGTGCCGAAATGCTCGCCGAGCTGATGCGCCTTCGCTCCAACATAGCGGTTGCAGGCACCCACGGTAAAACCACCACCACCACGATGGTCGCAGCCCTTCTCGATGCCGGCGGCATCGACCCGACGGTCATCAACGGTGGCATCATTCACGCCTACGATTCCAATGCGCGCGTTGGAAAGGGCGAATGGATGGTGGTCGAAGCCGACGAAAGCGACGGCACCTTTAATCGCCTGCCCGCGACCATCGCTATCGTCACCAATATCGATCCCGAGCACATGGAACACTGGGGCACGATCGAGAACCTTCGCAAAGGCTTCGACGACTTCGTCTCAAACATCCCGTTTTACGGTCTTGCCGTCCTATGCACCGACCATCCCGAAGTGCAGGCGCTGGTTGGGCGCATCACCGACCGCCGGATTGTTACGTATGGATTTAATGCTCAAGCCGAGGTCCGCGCCGTTAATCTTCGTTACAAAAGCGGCACTGCGCACTTCGACATCCTCCTCGCGCAGGACGATATCACGATCGAAAACTGCACTCTTCCCATGCCCGGCGACCACAACGTCTCAAACGCTCTCGCGGCTGTCGCGGTCGCACGCCATCTCGGCATGAAGGCCGCCGAAATCCGCGGAGCACTGGCCAGCTTCAAAGGCGTCAATCGCCGCTTCACCAAAGTCGGCGAAGTCGATGGCGTCGCCATCATCGACGACTACGGCCACCACCCGGTTGAAATCGCCGCCGTCCTTAAGGCCGCGCGCCAAGCCGTCGCCGATAACCCGGACGCCCGCGTCATCGCCGTTCACCAACCACACCGTTATTCACGCCTGTCCACATTGTTCGAGGACTTCTGCACCTGCTTCAACGACGCTGATGTTGTTGGAATTGCCGAAGTCTATGGTGCAGGCGAAGATCCGATCCCGGGTGCGACACGCGAAGACCTCGTCGCCGGTTTGATCCGCCACGGTCACCGCCACGCCCGCGCCATTATCAGCGAAGCCGATCTCGAGCGTCTCGTCCGCGAACAATCCCGCCCCGGAGATATCGTTGTGTGTCTCGGTGCCGGCACGATCAGTACCTGGGCCAACAACCTGCCCGCTCGCCTGATGAAACACGCCAGCTAAAATAGCGGCGGTAGTCGCAAGCCTGATCTACTTCGCCATCTTTCTCCTCAGCGTCCTCGCCTCCCGCGAAGGTGTCACTCTGCGCGGCTGGAAGGGCGCTGCTGGCTTGATCGTCTGCGGGTTTGTCCTTGCAGGGGTCTTTGCTCTGTTGTTCGCGACAGCCCCCTACGCGCCCCTCAACCAACTCCTGTCGGTCGCTGTGGCACAGATGGTAGTATGCCGCAGTGCGCTTGGATTACCTGCCGGAATTTACAAACGATGGAAACTGCGAACAAAGTGTTCTCACCCAAACGACTGGATTCCATTGTCGCCACAATGCGCCTCGAAAGAACACAATTTTCGTCAAACTCAGCACTCATTTTAGTTGAATACTGCAAAGGCGTCAGAGAGTAAGACGTAAATGTGTAATGAGTTTGACTGCGGGTCATACGGGAACCAATTCGGCACGTGCCGAAGCCATTTCTCCCAAACCCAACGTCGCAAGTAAAGAGTGTTAAAGCCATGAATTTCTTTGAAAAAGCCCAAGCGCGTGCTTACGCACAAGAGATACTCGGCCTCAAAGGCCACCCCGATCACGACGAGATTCGCGCCGCATACAAGAAGCTGGCATTCGAAAAACACCCCGACCGCGGCGAAGGTACCGCGGACGAGTTTGCGAGGATCGCCACCGCTTATGCGCTCTTGAAGGACGACAAAGGCTACACCGCGACGGATGCTCTGCAAACCGCACCGACCGATACCGGAGCGACAACGATCCGCCCCAAAGCACGCCGTCCCGGTAGCGTTCCTGTCGGCCAGGTCGGTGACGACGAAATCGCCGCTGCTGACTACGTCAGGCCCCGCCGCTTGCGCACAGCTTTGACCTCACGCATTTGCAGGATCAACGCGGACGAAGCACAGGAATGCCGTACACTTCTGGACGAAATTCCGTTCATGGCCGAGCCTGATCTGGACGAACAATCCCTGCGCGCCAGCATCCTCGACATTATCAAAAACACTGGTGCCCCGCACGTTCCTCATACAAACCACTTGCCTTACGCGATCCGCCAAAGTGGCCGCCGCATCTCCTACATGGTGAGCGCGTCCATCGAAGAAGGCGCGAACCGTGTTGCCGTGCCGACTGGCGCGTTTACAGACAACCGTAAAGTCTTGCCGATCATCGTACGCTTCAAGGCGCCGGAAGAAGGTATCGGAACCCATGTTGTCTCAGCCTCGACGCTGGCGGAATCTTTCCCCGGCGCGAAAAGCGTCCGTATTCATTTTGGGCTGGGCGAATGGCCAAAGCCCGCCGTGGCGATGCCGCGCGCCTACGCGTAATCAATCGGCGTATTGCCCGCGGTCGCCCCGGCCGCGGCGAATGCCATATCTATCATGCGCTGCGTGCCTCGGCTGAATTCCAAAGGGGCGGGATAATCCATTTCTCCGCGCATCGCCGCGCCAAAGTTCTCGACCTGAGCGACATATTGGTTGAAGGCCGGGAACCGCCAAACGCGCGTTTCATCATCGGTGCCTATCTGCACCGACGCTTCACGATATCGCAGAGGATTGAAGGGCGCGGCAAGATGCAAAACGCCGCGATCTCCGTGGAACGACATCTCCTGAAACTCTTGCATGCGCATGCTGACCACGGCCTCAAATGTAAACTTCGGGAAAGATGCGTTAATGCGCGCGATCGTATCGACGCCGTTCTCCCAGGAAATATCCGCGCGAACAGAATTCGGTTCCTGCCCCGTGGCAAACCTTGCCGTGCCGAACGGATACACCCCGATATCCCGCAAGCCGCCACCCGCAGTTTCCGGCCTGTTGCGAATATTGTCCGGGCTTGCGCTGTTATTATAGGTAAACATGCCCCTCACATGCGCCAGTTCACCAATCGCACCCTCCGCGATCAGATCACGCGCCTTCATCCATTGCGGATGATGGACCGGCATATAGGCTTCGGCGGCCAGTAGACCTGCGTCATCGCGCGCGCCGATCAACCGATCAAAATCTGCCTCATCAAGACCAATTGGTTTCTCTGTCAGGACTGCTTTTCCCGCCGCCAAAGCCTTCAATGTCCACTCCACATGCAAATGGTTGGGCAGCGGCACATAGACGGCATCGATCTCGCTATCCGCCAAAAGGTCCTCATAATCGCCAAACACGCGCAAGCCCGGCTGGAAGGCCTGAAACGTCTCAGCCTTCCTTGGATCAGACGTCGCGATTGCAGAGAATACAGCGTTTTCAGCCATATGAATCGCGGGAGTCATCTGTTCGCGGGCAAATTTACCGGCGCCAAGGACGCCCCATCGAATTGGTTTCATCATATCGTTCTCCTTTGCCAAAGACGTATCACTCAACCCGTTCACGTAGAAAAGGATCCTAGGTCAGAGCCTTTTCAACCTCCGCAATAAAGGCTTCGCCGCGTCTTTCGAAATTGTCGTACTGGTCAAAACTCGCAGCCGCCGGGGCCAACAATACAGTGTCCCCCGCCACCGCTTCCCCGGCCGCGCGCGCGACCGCAATCGCAATCGTCTCGCAAACTTCGCAAGTCACACCATCGGCCATTGCCTGAAGTTCCAGCGCCACCTCGGCCGCTTGGCGTCCAATAGCGTATGCCTTCACAACATGCCCTAAATGCGGGGCAACGGCCTGCAACCCGCTATCTTTCATTTGCCCCCCAACAATCCAACGGACCGCCGGAAAGGCCGCCAAAGCCTTCGCGGCACTGTCAGCGTTCGTGGCTTTACTGTCGTTAACGAAGGTTACGCCGTCGCGCTCTGCGATGATCTGACTGCGATGGGGAAGCCCCTCAAAGCTATGGAACGCTTGCTCAATCAGCTTCGGTGCCAGTCCAAGCGCACGCAATGCCGCAAACGCCGCACAGGCATTCTGATGGTTGTGTGCCCCTGGCAGCCCGCGAACACCGCGCAGGTCCATTGAAGCAACCTGTCGTGATTTGCGGTATTCCGCCAAGAAGCCTTTGCGCACAAAGACATTCCAACCCGCACCGACAAGTTTCTGACCCGCAGACACCCGGATAACGCGATCATCGCTCGCAGCCTCTGCCAGTTGGCCCGCTAGAAAACGTCCCTCTGCCTCATCAACGCCGATCACCGCGCGATCCGGGCCACCTTCAGCGAATAGGCGCCGCTTCGCCGCGAAGTAGCCTCCTAGGCCACCATGACGGTCCAGATGATCCGGTGTAAGATTGGTAAAGACCGCTACATCTGGCGTTAACGCACGGGCCAATTCCGTTTGGTATGAAGACAGCTCCAAGACCACCACGTCGCCGTCACCCGGCGGATCAATATCCAAAACACCGCGTCCGATATTTCCGGCAAGCTGGCTTTCGCGCCCCGCAACCTCAAGGCAATGCTGGATCAAAGCCGAAGTCGTCGACTTTCCGTTCGAGCCAGTCACTGCAATCACCCGTGGCGCAGTTTCAAACCCATCCCACTCCGGCACCGCCAAAGATCTGAAGAATAAACCGATGTCGTTATCTACCGGCACACCCGCGGCCATCGCCGATGCAATATGCCGGTTGGGTACGGGGTAAAGATGCGGAATTCCGGGGGATACAATCAATGCCGCGACCCCATGCCAGGCCCCATCCCGCCCAAGGTTGTGCAGCGTCAGACCTTCGGCCTCTGCGCTCTCTCGCGCAGCGTCCCCGTCGTCCCAACAAAGCGCATCCGCCCCACCCGCAACCAGGGCGCGCGCAGCGGATAGGCCTGTCCGGCCCAAGCCAAGAACTGCAATTCGTCGTCCGTTAACGCCGCGTACCGGTATCATGCCTCAAGCGTCTTCGTCATCGTCAACCTCGATCTGTCCGGAAATCCTACGCCACAGAATGCCCCAATACATTCCAACCGCAAGCACAATGGATAGCGCAAGTATCGCCACCCAGGTCAATACTCCGGGGTTTTCGATCGACAGCCATCCAATGTCCAAAAGCACCCAGACCAAAGCTGCGATGACCGCCAGAACCAGGACAACGCCAAGCGCTCCGATCCCGCGCAGAACCGCTGTCAGGAACACCACGTAGACCACAAGCAACACCAAGCCAAACAGCACGACCAATGACGTCTGATCATCCCAGGACGTTGAAGCCCATCGTACAAAATTCAGTTCAGTTGGATTGAACGTGATCGCGAGCAATACAAATGCCACGAACCACCGAACCAAAAAACCCATTCCAACCTACTCCATATATCACGCTATTGCGCTGGCAATTCGCTTAGCCAAGGCCAACGTTTACCTTCATTAATCTTAACGCACCTTCAGCGTCGCCAATCCAACCAAAGCCAATATCAGGCTGATAATCCAGAAGCGGATCACAATTTGCGGTTCGGACCAGCCCTTTTTCTCGAAGTGATGGTGGATCGGCGCCATCAGAAAGACGCGTTTGCCCGTACTTTTGAAGTAAGCCACCTGAATAATCACGCTCATCGCCTCGACCACGAAAAGACCGCCAACAATGGCCAAAACGATCTCATGTTTTGTCGCCACCGCTATGGCGCCCAAAGCGCCGCCAAGGGCAAGCGAGCCCGTATCCCCCATGAAGACAGCGGCGGGGGGGGCGTTGTACCAAAGAAACCCAAGTCCTCCACCGATTAAGCCGGCCGTAAATATCAGAATCTCACCGGTACCCGGAACATAATTAATTCCAAGATATTCCGTAAAGTCGGTCCGCCCGACCGCATAGGCAATCACCCCCAGCGACCCGGCAGCAATCATCACGGGCATGATCGCAAGCCCATCAAGTCCGTCCGTCAGGTTGACCGCATTGGCGGAGCCGACAATCACCAACATGGCAAAGGGTAAAAACATAAGGCCAAGGTTAAGAAGGCCACTGACAACTGGGATTGCGATGCGGTTTTGAAGCTCTTCCGGATGCATCCCCACCGCCCAAAAACCAGCCACCGCAGCGATCACAAACCCAAGCGCAAGCCGGACCCGGCCCGAAACGCCCGCGTGCGAATTTCGCGTCACTTTCTGATAGTCATCGACAAAGCCGATCGCCCCAAAAGCGATCGTCACAAACAGCACCATCCAAACATAGCCAATGTCCAGCCGGGCCCACAAAAGGGAGGACGTCACCACAGCTCCAAGGATCAAAACGCCACCCATTGTTGGCGTGCCCGCCTTGCCTTCGATATGGCTTTCAGGGCCATCTTCGCGAATGGGCTGTCCGTTCTTTTGTCTGCGGTTCAACAGATCAATAAGCGGGCGGCCAAACAGGAACCCAAAGATCAATGCCGTGAAAAACGCGCCGCCAGCGCGAAACGTTATATACCTGAAAAGATTGAAAAAATCACCACCATCAGAAAATAGCGTCAGCCAATACAGCATACTAAGCCCGTCCCTTATCCGCGGCGGATTTGCGCCGCTCGCCCTGTTTTCGAAGCGCGTCAACGACAAGGCTTACCTTACTGCCTTTTGACCCCTTAACCAGCACCACATCACCCGCATCTACAAGATGATGCGCGTCTGCCGCCAGCTCTTCTGCCGTCGCAACACAGCGTCCGCGTTTTTCATCCGGCAAGGCATCGTATAAAGCGCGCATCCTATGGCCGACGCAGTCGACACGATCAATTAGTTCCATCGCTGGATGACCCGCCATACCGGCATGGAGCGCTTCCTCGGTTTTTCCTAGTTCCAGCATGTCGCCAAGCACGGCGATGCGGCGTCCTTGCCGAATGCGTCCCTTGCCATCTTCGGGACTAACCGCGGTTAACACCCAGAGGGCGGCGCCCATCGACGCGGGGTTTGCATTGAAGGCATCATCAAACAGCTCAAACGTCCAGCCTTCGACAGCGTCCAGGACCACTGTTTCGCGCAGGCCACGCCCCGCGGGGGCGCTCCACGTTCCGATGTCGCAGGCCGCGACCTCCGCATCGGCTCCGACCAGACATGCTGCGCCATAGACCGCCAAGGCATTCATTGCAAAATGACGTCCGGGCGCACCGACGCGAAACGAGAATGACTGGCCGCGAAACTGGCCGCGCACCACGCTGGTTTTTTCGCCCAGCTGGATATCATCCGCGTGCAGTTTCGCTCCTGGCAAAGCGCCAAATCCAACGCGTTGGCTCGCATAAGCCTTTGCTTTATCGTCTAAAATTATCGCCGTTTCGATATCAGCGTTAAACAGGGCCACTCCGTCCGGCTCCAATCCCTCAAAGATCGAAGCCTTCTCATGGGCTATCCCTTGGATATTCTCAAAAGCCTCCAAATGCGCCGCAGCCACCGTTGTTATCATTGCCACATGCGGCCTTGTCATCTTGGAAAGCGGCGCAATTTCACCCGGTGCGTTCATCCCAATTTCGATGATCGCAAACTCGGTGTCAGCCGGCATTCGCGCCAGCGTCAAAGGCACGCCCCAGTGGTTGTTGTAGCTGGCTTCAGCAGCATGCGTTCGCCCTTGTTCCAACAAGACCTGCCGCAGCATCTCCTTGGTTGAGGTTTTTCCCGCCGATCCCGTCACCGCAATAATCCGGGCATCCGTTCGCGCCCTTGCGGCAATGCCCAGGGCTTCCAGCCCTTCCAACACATCGTTCACAATGATTAACGGCGCATCTGCCGCAACACCTGTCGGGACCCGAGCCACCAAAGCGGCGGCGGCCCCCTTGGCCAAAGCATCTGCCACGAAATCGTGCCCGTCGCGGACGTCCTTCAAAGCAATGAACAAATCACCCGGCTGAAGCGTCCGCGTGTCAATCGACACGCCGGCCGCCACCCAATCCGGGCCCTGCGCCTTGCCGTGGGTCGCATCCAAAGCTGCCTGCCGTGTCCAAAGCGCCCTCATAGACCACGCCCATCCAAAGCCGCGACCGCAATGCTTGCCTGTTCGACATCGTCAAACGGCAAGACCGCATCCCCGACGATCTGACCCGTCTCATGTCCTTTGCCCGCGATCAGCAATGTGTCTCCCGCCCCAAGCGCGTCGACACCGCGCAAAATCGCCTCCGCGCGATCGCCCACTTCACCTAGATCGGCAGCTCCCAAACGCGCGCCCGCCAGAACCTCGGCCCGGATAAAGCCCGGGTCTTCGCCTCGCGGATTGTCGTCCGTTACAATCGCCACATCCGCATAATCAGCCACCGCGCGTCCCATCAAAGGCCGCTTTGTTGTGTCGCGATCCCCGCCTGCTCCAAAGACAACAATTAGTCGTCCCAAAACGTGCGGTCGGATCGCCTTCAATGCTGTAACCAAGGCCTCGGGCGTATGGGCGTAGTCCACAAAAACCGTCGCCCCATTGTCGCGCCGCGCCGCGAATTGCATCCGTCCTCGCACGGTTTCAAGTGCGTGTAGCCCGTCAAAGACTTCTTCAGTATCAGCGCCAGTCGCAATACAAAGACCTGCAGCAACAAGCGCGTTTTCGGCCTGGAAGCCGCCGATCAATCCAAGCCGTACCTGCCGTATTTTCCCGGCCCACTCAAAACGGCATTCCTGCCCTGTCGCATCAAAACGCTGTCCCAAAATCCGCAACAAAGCGTCCTCATCACGCCCGACAGTTAATAAGTCCTGCCCACGGGCCTCCACGATCTCGGCCATCCGCGGACCCCATGGGTCATCAATGTTAACAACAGCCGTCGCATCCTCTGGAAGGACGCGCTCAAACAGTCCCGCTTTTGCCTGAAAATACTCTTCAAACGTCGCGTGGTAATCAAGATGATCCTGGCTAAGATTGGTAAACGCCGCCGCTGCCAGCCGCACACCATCCAACCTTTTTTGGGCCAAACCATGAGATGACGCCTCCATCGCGGCATGCGTAATCCCGGCTTCTGCAATCCGCGCCAAAGCCCGGTGAAGCGTGATCGGCTCCGGGGTCGTATGTTGAAGCGGAGCGGTAAACGCACCCTCAATACCGGTCGTTCCGATGTTCACGGCTCGCGCGCCCATCTCAGTCCACAACTGACGCGTGAAAGACGCAACCGACGTCTTTCCATTCGTCCCCGTGACCGCGATCACAATCTCAGGCTGGGCCTCAAACCAAAGGGCTGCGCAAAACGCCAACGCTTCGCGCGGGTCCTCGGCAACCACTAAAGGAATTGCGCTTTCGGCCAAAACCACGGCGGCTATCTCCGCGCCTTCCCGATCGGTAAGCACCGCCCCCGCGCGCATGCGAATTGCATATTGGATGAACTCAGCGCCGTGAACTTTTGTGCCCGGCAACGCACAAAAAAGATGTCCGTCTTTCACGTCACGACTATCCACAGACAGCCCGGTGACGCGGACATCACCAGCGTTGCGCGCGGTCAACCCAAGCTCTGACAGCGACGTCGTCTTTCCACGGGTCTGCATATGCTCGGGCCTCGCGGTCTAGTTTCGTGCCAGTGTTACACCCGTGCGGGCCTCAGGTTCAACGCCCGGCGCAAGGCCCAAAAGTGGCGCGACGCGACGTATCACCTCGGCAGCCACCGGCACCGCTGTCCAGCCCGCGGTTCGCCGCGGCTCCTTGCCGCTCGTCTCCACTGGTTCGTCCAGTGTCACAACCAACACATACTTCGGATCGTCCGCCGGGAAAAAACTCGCAAACGTCGCGATAACTTTGGCCTCGTAGTAGCCGCCGGTCGGTTTTGGCTTGTCCGCCGTCCCGGTCTTGCCACCAACCCGATACCCCGGAACCTCACCAAACGAGGCCGTCCCACGCGTCACGACCTGACGCAGCATTTCGCGCGCCTGACGTGACGTGTCTTCGCTAATGATCCGGGGCCCCGGCACAGGGTAATCTTTCTTAAGAAGCGTGGGGGCGACTTTAAGACCGCCGTTCAGGAGACTGGCATAGGCCGCGGCCAAATGCAGAGGCGAGGTAGAAATTCCGTGGCCATAGGAAATCGTCATCGTCGAGATTTCAGACCAGCTCTTTGGGAGCAGTGGCCGGGCTCCTCCCGCTTCGATCAGCTCAACCGGTGTCGCCTCAAGCAGACCTAATTGGCCCAGAAACGCTTGCTGACGCTCAGCTCCGATCTTTTGAGCGATCCGCGCTGTCCCGATATTCGACGACTTCACAATCACATCCTCAACGGACAAAGCCTTACCATAATTGCGAAAATCTCGGATCTTGAACTTGCCCCAGCGAAGCGGCCCTTGAATATCCACCATCGTCGATCGACTTACTATGCGCTCTTCGATGCCTTGTGCCACTGCGAATATTTTGTAAGTAGACCCCAATTCGTACACGCCCTGAACTGCGCGATTAAACAAAGGAGAATTCCCGGGATCCCCGGTCGTCAGCGGCGTTGGGCGATTATTTGGATCAAAATCGGGAAGGCTGGCAATCGAGACAATCTCGCCAGTGTTAATATCCATTAAAACCGCGGCTGCACCTTTTGCATTCATCAAACGCATCCCGCCTGCAAGCACGCGTTCCACAGCCGCCTGAACCGTCAGGTCAAGCGACAATGCCAATGGCACGTCGCCTCGCCCCGGATCACGCAACACGTCGTCCAAAGCTTTTTCCAAGCCCGCGACTCCAATCACTTCGGCCGAGGACACGCCCTCGCGCCCATACCCGGCGCCGCCCAGAACGTGCGCGGCAACCCGCCCGTTCGGGTAAAGGCGCATCTCGCGTGGCCCAAACAAAAGCCCCGGATCCCCGATGTCGAAGACGGCCTGCTGTTGCTCGGGACTAATTCGCCGCTTAATCCAGACGAATTTGCGAGCGCCGGTGAATTGCTGGATCAGCCGCTCTTCGTTCAGGTCGGGAAAGATCGTGACAAGCTTGCGTGCCACAAGTTCCGGTTCGATCATTAAAGGCGGCTGGGCATAAAGCGCATTGGTCGTCAGGTTGGTTGCCAGAATACGCCCGTTGCGATCCGTGATATCGGCGCGCGTAGCGATAATTTGTGTACCCGATGCCGCAGCCCTCGGCTCCACCGGATCAGTTCCGGCGGTCACTGACATTTTCAGGCCAACCATGGTGAACGCGCACAGGAAAACCACTCCCAGGACCAACAACCGCCCTTCGGCCCGTGCCCGCGCGCCATCCCGCTCGGCCTCATGTCGCTCGGCAAGGTTATCTCGCTCAATCGAGTCCGGATTCTCGCCAGCACGACGCGCCGCCAAAATTCTCGCAAGTGGACGAAGCGGTGTGCGGGTCATTGGATCTCTCTCAAACGGCTCATTACTTCGATCGGCACGATAATGGGCGATAAAGGCTCAATTGGATAAGTGATCTGATCGATATGGCCGAAATGGTCCGGACGAAGTGGCAAAAGTTCAAGTCGGTTGAAGTTCATATCTGCCAAATTCGCCAGACGTTCCGGGCGATTGAGGTAAGCCCATTCGGCACGCAGAACACCGGCATGCTCACGCAATTCGCCAATTTCGCTGCGTAGTTCCCTGACCTCGCGCAAACTTGCCTGCGTCTCATAGTTCTGCCGATAAGCCCAAACCGCAAGGACCATGACCAGACAGGCGGTCAGAATATAAAACACCGAACGCATCTACCGCTCTCCCATCGTTAACTTTGGTAAACCCAGCTTTGCGCGATCCACGGCCCCCGCCGGTGCATCTGTCCGACGTCCAACCCGCAAATTTGCAGAACGCGATCTGGAGTTTTGCGCAATCTCGTCCGCACTTGGTGGGATCGCCTTGTTGCGTGCCTGAAACCGTGGCGCATCGGCCCGCAATTCAGGCTGGTAACGACTATTACCGGGCGACTTGCCCGAGCGTTCCTGAAAGAACCGCTTCACCACCCTGTCTTCCAGTGAATGGAAGCTGACGACCGCCAGCCAACCACCGGGCTTCAACGCCCGCTCGGCTGCTTCCAGCCCTTCAACCAGTTGACCAAATTCGTCATTCACCGCGATACGCAGGGCTTGGAACGTCCGCGTCGCTGGATGGCTATGCCCCGGCTTCGGGCGCGGCAAACAGCGCTCGACAATCGCAACAAGGGCGGCCGTCGTTGTGATCGGCGCCTCCTTGCGCGCGGCCACAATCGCCCGCGCAATCCGCCGCGATGCGCGCTCTTCGCCGTAGTGATAAAGGATGTCCGCCAGAAGCTCCTCTTCGGCCTCAGCCACGATATCCGACGCCGACGTTCCCGACTGGCTCATGCGCATGTCCAGCGGCCCGTTTCCCATGAAAGAGAATCCGCGTTTCGCCTGATCAAGCTGCATGGAAGAGACGCCCAGATCCAGAACGACGCCATCCAATGGCGCGTCAACATATTGATCTAAATCAGAGAATGTTCCCTTGACGAGAACCAACCGCTGGCCATATTCATCGGCCCACTCTGCTGCCATCTCAAAAACCGCAGGATCACGATCCACACCTGTGACGCGCTCCGCACCTGCGGAGAGCAATCCCCGGGCGTACCCTCCTGCCCCGAACGTCCCGTCAAGCCAGTGGCCCGAAATTGGGCCACACGCCTCTAGAATCGCGTCAAGCAGAACAGGAATATGGGGGTCGCGGCTTTGGCCTTTGGCAGCGGCGGCCATGCTCAGCCTCCCTCGCCACCAAAATCAAGAAGCGTCAGAACATCGAAGTCTTCCGACTGCTCATCCAGCCAGGCTTCGGTCTTGGCTTCTTCAATCTCTTCGTAGGTTTCCGGCTTCCAGATTTGGAACGTATCGCCCGAAGCGATGAAATAGGCCTCGGTTTCAATATCTATCTTTTGGCGTAGCTTTGATGGCAGGACAATCCGCCCCGTGTCGTCAACAGTGGTTAAAAGCGATTGACCATTAAATAGCTTTTCCAGCATCCGGCGCTCGATCGAACCACGCTTCATGCGGTCAATTTTTGCATCCACTTCGCTGGCGGCATCAATCGTATAACACTCAAGATATCTGCGGCGATGGTCGCCATAAACAATGACCAACTCGGGGGCCTTGTTTTCGGACCATGCGGGATCTGCTGCTTCAAGCACACGGCGAAATGAGGCTGGGATCGAAACCCTGCCCTTGCTGTCCACCTTGTGGTGGCCTTCGCCTCTGAACCTGCGAACCACTGTCCCGCGGCCCCCTTCAATTTCGCCCCCCTTAAAATGCGAAGGCGGTGGATCAGACTGCTGCCAGAGTCCGATCCACCGCCCTCGTCCCGTTTCCGGGCTAGTCCAGCTGCGCGCGCCACCTGGGGGGATGTCTGCTCGCCCGCGCGCCGGATCTCATAGTGGCCGAAGTGTTTCGACCGGGATGAAAGCGGGTGCCTGTATGAAACCTGCTATTATTATTTGGGTTTGGGGTCTTTTGCGCCCCGTATCATTAACCCGCCTCATCCGATAAAAGGAATTTGGCATGGGAATTCATGGGAAGCAATAGAATTCTTTGGGATAAACAGGGCAACCGCCTTGTTTTCTTAGGTTCTTTCGCCGATCAGATACGATATATGGCGTCTATATGTAGAATTTTGGTCAATAAAACACTATATATTGTATTATAAAAAATCGCTCAACTTTTCTCATGTGACAGCGAACAAAACGCGAAATCCGATGCTTTGAAAGCGAATCGAGGCAAAATCCATGAAAACCCACCTCCGTCCCATCTTGGCGCCATGAAGTACCATGAGCTTTCTGGTCGGGAAACGGAAGCAACAAAAGCCTGACGTCTAGACGCCAGGCACCGGAACAACTCAGCCTGAAGCGGCGTTAAATCTGCGAAGGCCTGCAGCGACGTTATACAGATGCAGTCCCTACAGGTGGCTTAGCCCATGCCGCCCGCAATCAACCGCTTGGCCAAGGCCGCATAAGACTCCGATACCGCCCCGTCGCCAAGCGCCACAGGGCGCCCCGCATCTCCGGCCAGACGCACATCAAGAGACAATGGGATTTCGCCCAGGAACGGCACCCCTAGCGCCTCAGCTTCGGCGCGCACACCGCCGTGGCCGAACAAATGCGCTTCGTGACCGCACTGTGGGCAAACATATGTCGACATGTTCTCAATCAGCCCAAGGATCGGCGTATTCAGCGTATTGAACATATCTATCGCTTTGCGCGCATCCAAAAGTGCCACATCCTGCGGCGTCGATACCACGATCGCGCCGGTCACTTGTGTGCGTTGGCAAAGTGTCAGTTGCACGTCCCCCGTGCCGGGAGGCAAATCGACGATAAGGACGTCCAATTCGCCCCACTCCACTTGCCCCAGCATTTGCTGCAGTGCGCCCATCAACATCGGGCCCCGCCAGACAACCGCTTTGCCCTCTTCCATCATGAAGCCAATAGACATCAGCGTAACGCCATGGGATTGCAGCGGAATGATCGTTTTGCCGTCCGGGGATGCCGGCCGCTTGTTGATCCCCATCATCTTAGGTTGCGATGGCCCGTATATATCGGCATCCAAAAGTCCGACACGGCGCCCCTCGCGTGCCAAAGCTACGGCTAGGTTCGATGATACGGTAGATTTGCCAACGCCCCCCTTGCCCGAGCCTACTGCAATGATGCGATCTACGCCCGCAACCTTCGCCGGTCCGGCCTGCTGTGGTGTCGGATGTCCGCCGATTTTCAGGCTTGGAGGGGCTTTTGCAGCTGGTGCCGAGGGGCCGTGGGCAGTCAACACAACAGATACTTTCCCGACGCCTGCAATCGAGGCCACCAGGGCTTCTGCGGTGGCGCGCACTGGTTCCATCGCCAGTGCCACGTCGGCGTTAGGCGCCTCGATGACGAATCTCACCGTGCTTCCGTCGACCTGAAGCGCACGAATAAGATCGGCCTCGACCAGGTTACGCCCATTCGGCAGCGAGACAGTGCGGAGCCTGTCAAGAATTTCTTCACGTGTAATGGCCATGTTGTCCGCTCGCTTTCATTTTTCGTGCTCTACTTGCTTCGTGACGGCTTCCGAGACAAGGCCACCCGGCCCAATTGCCACTTTTCTCATCGCAAAGCCAAAAACCACGGCAGCGACCTATGATCATGCTGCATAGCAGCATTGAGACATCGTCCATTGTGCACTTGCAGCATCTTCCTAGATAGTCATCACAAGCAGCACGGTAAACGACGCATAGCCGCCAGTAGTAGGAGTGAAGATATGAGTGCAATTGACGTAATCAACACGAAACGCTTCGGCGCACGCAGCGCGGGCATCTTTGGTGGTCTGACACAGCGCGTGCAGCGCTATCGCACATATCGCCAAACCCTCGAAGAGCTCGAAGCGATGTCCGATCGCGAGCTTTTGGACCTGAACATGTCGCGTAACTCGTTGCGCGCAATCGCATATCGCGCGGCCTACGACGGCTAAGCGAAAACCGGATCAGACGGCCCCACCTCCTCCCGGGGCTTTCTGAAAATAGCGGCGGCACCTCCTCCTCCCTGGTGTCGCCGCCTTTTTTATGTCGTTTCAAAGAAATGGCGCGCGCGGTGGAGACAATTCCAAAGGAAATGTCGGGCCGCCACACCCAGAATTTTAAGCGCCTCATAACTTGAGTAATATCTGGATACGCCGCAGTCAGAACGGCGCTTCCACGTCCCCCATACCCACATAGACCGCTTTCATTTCCGAGTAATTCTCAATCGCACCTTTTGAGTTCTCGCGGCCCACCCCAGACAGCTTCGAGCCGCCAAACGGCATTTCAACAGGTGCTGCATTATAGTGATTGATGTAGCAGGTCCCTGCCTCAAACGCCTTTACCACGCGATGCGCCCGGGTCAGATCTTGGGTGAACACGCCCGCCGCAAGTCCAAAAACCGTGTCATTTGCGCGGGCGATGGCTTCGGCCTCGGTGTCGAAATCCAAAACCGAAAGCACCGGTCCGAAAATCTCCTCGCGCGCAATCGTCATGTCATCCGTGACGTCCGTGAAAACGGTCGGCTCTACAAAAAAGCCGTCCCGGTCCGCCCGTTTACCGCCATGGGCCACCGTTGCTCCCTCGGCCACTCCCTTTTCGATATATCCAAGCACAATCTCCATCTGCGCCTCGCTGACCAGCGGTCCAAATGTCACGGCCTCATCCATCGGATCGCCCATCACGACGCCGTCCTTCAGGCGCTCCACTAAGCGTGCCACGAAGGCCGCCCGAATGGAGCGTTCGACGTAAACCCTTGTCCCATTTGAACAAACCTGTCCCGAAGAATAGAAGTTCGCAAGGATGGCACCTGAAACCGCCTTCTCAAGATCGGCATCTGCAAAAATCACCAAGGGCGACTTGCCACCAAGTTCCATCGTCACATGGCGCATCCCAGACGCTGCTACCGCGTAGACTTTGCGCCCCGTCGGTACTGATCCGGTCAACGAAACCTTCGAGACACGGTCGTCTCCGATCAATTTAGCCCCAACCGGTCCGCGCCCTTGCACGACATTGAAAATACCGTCAGGCAGCCCAGCTTCGGAGAGGATTTCCGCCACCCGCAAGGCCGACAATGGTGTCGTTTCAGACGGTTTGAAAACCATCGAATTGCCGCACGCAAGCGCCGGAGACGCTTTCCAGCAAGCGATCTGTGTCGGATAGTTCCACGCACCAATCCCCACACAGACCCCAAGTGCTTCGCGGATTGTATAAGCCCAATCGCCGCCCGGCAAAGGAATATGTTCGCCGGTCAAAGACCCCGCAAGCCCGCCGAAATACTCCAAAGCATCCGCGCCGCTGGTCGCATCCGCCACCAACGTTTCCTGCAATGGCTTGCCGGTATCCATTGTCTCAAGTTCAGAAAGTGAACGATTCTCGGCCCGGATCATGTCGGATGCACGTCGCAAAACACGGCCACGCTCGGTCCCACTCATCGCAGCCCAAGCTGGCTGCGCCGCTTTCGCCGCCGCCAAGGCCTCTTCAATGATTGCATCGCTCGCTTCATGGAGCCGGGCAATCACCGCGCCGCTGGCCGCATAAATGCACTCAATCAAAGCACCGCTGTCATCTTCAATATAGCGGCCGTTGACGAAATGGCTGGCTTTGGGTTGTGCACGCATCGGATGGCTCCTTGTTGGGACGCTCTGTCACACCATGATCTGCGCCGCTCGGCAAGCCACGGTGTCTTGCTGTCCTCGGCCAGAATTAAACGCAAAAGCCGTCGAGAGCGTTCTGGTTCCAAAGTCCAAACTGCCGCGATGGTCGCGCCAAAGGACTTTGACCTCGCGCTCGTCACGCACCCTCGTTAGCTTCGCGCTTATGCACACCGATCGGCCGGTCCTCGGCATCCTTCTCATGCTCGGATTTTGCGTCCTTGCTCCGCTTGGCGATAGCATCGCAAAAATCCTTGGCGACAGCATCGATGTCGGACAACTGGTAACGGTGCGATTCGCACTGCAATTGCTCATCCTTGCTCCGGTCGTCTGGCTCGCCGGCATGTCGGTGAGCATGTCAGGCCGCATTCTTCGCCTCACTGCGATCCGCACGGTTCTGCATATTCTCGGTATCGGCATGATGTTTTTAGCGTTGCGCTATCTGCCGCTTGCCGATGCCATCGCCATTGCCTTTGTGATGCCCTTCATCATGCTTGTACTCGGGCATTTCGTCCTAGGAGAAGAGGTCGGTCACCGCCGCATCATCGCTTGCTGTGTGGGTTTCGTCGGAACTCTGTTCGTGATCCAGCCAAGCTTTGCCGAAGTCGGCTGGCCTGCGCTTCTTCCCTTGGGGGTAGCGCTTGATTTCGCACTTTTCATGCTTGTCACGCGCCAGATCGCCAAAGACGTTGATCCAATCACGCTACAAGCGATCTCAGGCGCCATGGCCACCGCAGTTCTTTTTCCTGCCCTCCTGATAATAAGTCCGTTCGAACTTCCGGGCTTCACGATCACCAAGCCTTCTGGTGTGGAATGGACCCTCCTTTTTGGACTAGGAGCCATCGGAACATCGGCCCATCTTCTGATGACGTGGTCACTTCGGTTTGCGCCGGCGGCAACGCTTGCACCTATGCAGTATCTTGAGATACCTGTCGCCGCCGCGCTGGGATTACTGATTTTCCGCGACTTCCCGAACGGTCTCGCACTCCTCGGAATTTGCATCACAATCGCGGCTGGGCTCTATATTTTATTTCGTGAACAACGCCTTAGTCGGTTACCGCCGACACCACCGCCCGTAGCCCCGCCCGCGGTGTAATCAGCAACATACCCGGAGCGTCAAACTCAAGGTGGACATGTCCGGTCACCCGGTTCGATGTGCCTATACGGCCCGATGGCGAGAAAGAATGCGGATCAAGCGGCCACTCAAGTCCGACAGATCTCCCTGTGACGTCTGCCATTGGAAACAGCGAAAACCGCGAGCCAATCTCAAGATCAAGTGACAGCCGCACAGGTGCCGCAAAAACAATATCGTCCTCACCAAGCACAATCACCGGAGGCCCAAGTCCGCCCACCAATGCGGTCATAACAGCCAGCGTGTGATCCAGCCGCCCATTTGCGAACCCAACCGCAACCACAAATGGCGCCTCAATCAAAGCCAAACATTTTTCAAAATCCGTCCGATCCTGATCGTAAACCTTGATAATATTTTCGTGTCCAACCCGCGCACGCGCCGCGTCTGAAACCGAATCAAGGTCGCCAATGATCATCTCGGGCACATGCCCAAGCGCCAGCGCCCGGTCTGCTCCGCCATCGGCTGCAATAAGTGTTGGCGCCAATTTCAAAGCTTCATCAAGGCTTTCCGCGCTAGGCTGGCCTCCGCCCACCAAAGTCACACCATCTCGGGATTGAAATTGCCGCTGATCCATGTCCGAATACCTGTCGTTGCCCGTCGCGCCACATTTGTGACGTGAAAATATCCCGCGAATTCCTTGGGAGTATCTCTATTTCCGACCCCGTTCTTGGTAAACACATTGTTGCTGGATAAGAGAGAAAGCGATCCGAATGACTGGTTCGAACAAAATACTGACCGTTTCTTACGGCACCTTCAGTTGTACGCTGGAGGGGTTTGACGACCCGTTTGGCACCATGCGCGGGATCGCCGAATACTTCCGTGACCTTGCCGCTGACGACCGCTACTTCGGTGCCGAGCCTCCGACTCCCGATGTCGAGATGCTTCAAAACATTGCGCAAAAAGAAGTTCAGCGCCGTGTAGAAGCGCGCGTTGGCGATACCGGTCTTTCTTTGCGGCAGGTCGACGACGCTGACGAAACCGAGGAGCCTATCCCAGAGGAGGCCGATGCTCCCGCTCTGCAGGATGCCCCCGCGCCAAAAGCACATGTCGCAGAGGATGCAGAAGTGCTTGAAACAGGCCCGCTCGCCTTTGACGACGACTATCTTATGGCGGATGAACCCGAAGACGTTCTGACCGTCGATACGACGGCCACACCCGCAGCTGCGGACCTTCCTGCCGAAAGCGTTGCCGAGAAACTGCGCCGCATCCGCGCCGTCGTGTCCCGCACCATCGTGCCCGAGGAAGATAAACCGGCTTTTGATACTGCCCCGGACAGTGAGGCCGGGGCCGAAACAGATGATAACTCACGCCACCAGCGCGCTCTCAGCAAAACCATCGCCGCAATCACCGCTGACCTCGCTGATGAAGACGAGGCGACTGAAAAGGCACCTGAAGATACCCCCGTCACGCCCAGCGACGCAACGGTCGACAACGCAGACACTTCGCTGATCGCCTCTATCGTTGCCTCCGATCGCGATACTGGCCAAGCAGAGTTGGCTTCAGAGAACGTTTTTGACGACGAACCCGAGATCGAAGAGGCGGCAGTCGAAGAAGATATCGCTTTGAGCGAAGACGAAGACGATATCGCTCTGAACGCCGCCATTGCAAAGGTTACAGCTGTAGACAGGCAGCAGGTAGCCGAAGACGAAGACCTATCCGACAGCTTTGCGATCAAGGCACCCGAAGGCTCCTTCGACAATTCGCTCGACGATGGGGACGACTTCGAGGAAGACGAACCCGAAGATATCGCGATGGCAGAAGCCTCAGATACAGACCGCAAGCCGTCTCGCCCTCTTGAGCCACTCTCCGATAGCAACGGCAACGTCGGCCGTCTCCTGCAGGAAACTGACGCGAAATTCAACGAAGATGATGGAATCCGTCGTCGTCGCGTGATCAGCCAAATGCGCGCTGCCGTAGCCGCAACCAAAGCCGATCGCATCCTGTCGCGCATTATCCCGCGCGATGAACAAGAAGCAGATGAGCAAAACGCCTACCGTCAGGATTTGACCCGCGCTATGACGCGCCGGCCCAGCTTTTCAGATATGACCAAGGCCGAAGCCGCAGCGCGGCCCGCACCGTTGGTTTTGGTTTCGTCGCAACGTGTGGACCAAACTGACGTCCCCAAACCGCCATCGGAAAACACAGCGCCACGGCGCGTGTCAGTGAGCGAAGACACCATGGCTGAAGCTTCTAACTTCCGCGAGTTCGCCGCCAATATGGGTGCGACGGAATTGCCTGACCTTCTCGAGGCAGCCGCTGCCTACACAGCCTTTGTCGAAGGCCAGGCACACTTTTCGCGCCCCGAGATCATGAAGCGCGTCGCGCGTGTTGATCCAGCACTTGAAGTGAGCCGCGAGGCCGGCTTGCGGTCCTTTGGCCAGCTCTTGCGACAGGGCAAAATCCACAAACTTCAGCGAGGCCAGTTCACCGTGCCGGCAAGCACCCGCTTCAATCCTACTCAGCGGATTGCTGGAGAATAAGCCCCTGACAGGTATAATGAAAACGGCCCCGCTTAGGGGCCGTTTTTGGTTTTAGACGCCTGTGGCTGCAATCGCGTCTGCAAGAATTGGCACGGTCGCCTCGTTCAGACCTGCAATATTCATGCGGCTGTCGCCAACCATGTAAATGCCGAACTTCTCGCGCATCTCGACGACCTGCTCTGGCGTTGCCCCAAGCCGCGAGAACATACCCCGGTGATCGGCGATAAAATCGAACTGATCTGAATTGGTGCGGTGGCGCAGCGTTTCCGCCAGGAGCGTCCGTAGCTTCAGCATGCCTTTGCGGACGTCCTCCAACTCGGCCTGCCAATCGGCCCGCAATTTAGCGTCGTCTAAGATTGTCGATACAACCCGCGCACCGTGATCCGGCGGGAACGAGTAATTCTGCCGGTTCAAAAAGGCCAATGTCGCCTGCGCGGACGCCTTTGATTTCTTTTCCTGCGTGATTGCAATCAACAACCCGGTCCGCTCGCGGTACACTCCGAAATTCTTTGAACAACTCGCGGCAATAATGACTTCGGGCAATTTCGACGCCAAAAGCCGTGTCCCATAGCCGTCTTCCTCAAGCCCGTCGCCAAACCCCTGATAAGCGATGTCGACAAAGGGCACCGCACCGGTTCTTTCAAGCAATTCAGCAACCATATTCCACTGTTCGGCGGTCAGGTTCGCGCCTGTCGGGTTGTGGCAGCATCCGTGCAGCAGCACCAAATCCCCGCGCTTCACGCCCTTGAGATCGTCCATCATGCCCGCAAAATCGACCCCGCGCGTGGCGCCGTCGAAATAGCGATACTCGCGCATCGGTACGCCCAAGTATTTGATAATTGACGGATGATTTGGCCAGGTTGGGTTGGAAATCCAGATCGTTGAAGCACGATCCGCGTACTGCATCAGCTCAAGTCCCTGCCGCACAGCCCCGGTTCCGCCCGGTGTCGCAACTGCTGCGACCCGGCTTGAATCAACACTGTCTGCGAGAATCAACTTGCACATCGCCGTCGAAAAGGCCGGGTCACCCGCAAGCGAAGTATAGGCTTTGGTCTCCTGGCTTTCGACGATCCGTCGCTCGGCTGTCTTCACAGCGCGCATCACGGGCGTCACCCCTTCGGCGTTCTTGTAAACCCCCACGCCCAGATCAATCTTTGTCTCGCGCGGATCGTCTTTGTACATCTGTACAAGGGCGAGAATTTTGTCGGCGGGTTGCGGCTTCAGGTTGTTCAGCATGAGTGAGTTCCTCAGGATGGAATGCGCGACAGATCACGGTCGCGGGTCAACGTGCGGATGTGGTCCTCACGCCGTACAGGCGTGAAACCGCTTTTTTGATAGGTTTGCAAGGCGCGGGGATGATCCAGCGTGCAGGTATTGACCGTCATCCGGGTGGTCCCGGGACGGCCCCATGCGGTTAAAATGGCCGTACGAAGCAGCCATTTGCCTAGACCGCGTCCGACCGCCTCTGGCACCATCCCGAAGTAGGAAAGATCGACAACACCTTCGCCTTGGTCTTCCAAAAGAAAAAACCCTTGCGGCCAGCCGCGCCCGTAGAGAACAAACATCGACATGTTGTCCGCCGCCAGCCACTCCCGAATGTCGGTGTGCTCACGCTTGTGGATATCTTCCCACGCATAGTCACGCCCCACCGCATCATAAAGCGATAGGAAAAACCAAACCGGGGGCGCTTCGGCGTGCAAAAGGGACACCTGCGCGCTGACCGGAAGATGCGGCCAATCCCACGCTGGCTTCTCGGTCATCTCCAGATAGGTGACAGAATAGGGAACCTCGGTGCCGGCGAGCTGGATCGTCATCCGGTTTCAACCTTAAGATCATCATACATACCCCACTCAGACCACGAGCCGTCATAAAGCGAATGCTGCCGATGACCGATACGCTCCAGCGCAAGCGACAATACAGCCGCCGTCACACCGGACCCGCAGGTCGTGATCGCGGGCTTTGACAAGTCAACGCCCGCAGCCTCAAAGGTTTTGCGAAGCGCCGCCGTGGGCTTCATCGTTCCAGCTTCTGTCAGAAGAGATTGAAAGAATACATTTTTTGACCCCGGTATATGACCGGACCGCAGCCCCTCACGAGGCTCCGGTGCTTCGCCGCGAAAACGACCGCCAGAACGCGCATCAATGATCTCGTGGTCTCCAAGCTTTGCCGCCGCAGCGACTTGCGTCACGTCCCGAACCAGATGGTTTTGCCGCGTCACTGTTATATGCCGGTCGCGCATAACCGGGGCCATATCCTCGGTTGGGCGTCCCTCGGCGGTCCACTTTGGATACCCGCCATCAAGCACCGCAACATCTGTCTTTCCCATGAGGCGACACAGCCACCAAACCCGCGCCGCCGACATCAACCCGGCGCCATCGTAAACGACAATCTGGTGCCCGTCTCCAACGCCCATCGCCCGCATGCGGGAAATAAACTTTTCTACCGGAGGGGCCATATGCGGCATTTCCGATCTCAGGTCGCTGATCTCGTCGATATCAAAAAACCGCGCGCCCGGAATGTGGCCCCGCTCATACTCGGCTTTTGGATCGCGACCCGCGTTTGGCAGATACCACGAGGCATCAAACACCCTAAGATCAGGATCCTTCAGGTGTTGTTCCAGCCAAACTGTGGACACAAGGGTTTGTGGATCATCTGTCATCATTTCCCCCAAGCTATGGTCAGGTGTCGTGCTACGCTGGCATCCGCGTCTTGGCAAGGTTTCGAGGCCCCAAGAGCAGCGCTTGACGCCCCTTTGTGCGCGCCCCATCGTGCCGGGAGAAGGTCGGAAAGGGACTTGATGATACCAAAAACAATGCGCGGCGTGCAGTTGACGGCCCATGGCGGACCCGAAACGCTGGCTTACAAAACTGATATACCTACGCCGAAACCCAAAAAGGGCGCGGTCCTGATACAAGTCGCCGCCGCCGGTGTGAACAACACAGACATCAACACCCGTGTCGGCTGGTATTCCAAAGGCGAAAGCGATGCGGATGACGCAAGCT
>NZ_CALJXO010000011.1:0-18544 GCF_937988555.1 uncultured Boseongicola sp.
A
Source organism: uncultured Boseongicola sp. (assembly GCF_937988555.1). NCBI lineage: Bacteria > Pseudomonadati > Pseudomonadota > Alphaproteobacteria > Rhodobacterales > Paracoccaceae > Boseongicola > uncultured Boseongicola sp. The sequence continues at coordinate 2 of NZ_CALJXO010000011.1, forward strand.
CAAGCTTCGGTTTTCCTTTGCTATTCTGCGCCGAGGCGGTTTTATTGATGCGCAAGAGGCGCAAAAGACGTCGTCTTCTTGCATCTGAACTTCAAAACAAGGCGTTTTAGCAGGAATTTGAGACGATATGGCGCGCAAAATATCAAAACCTGCGGTAAAAGTGCGTTGTCACATTAACTCAGTTATCGGCAGATTTCGTCTTCTTGATGGAACTTGGAATCTCTTAAGTCGTTGAAATCCAGTAAACCGTATTTTCAAAAACTTCGATATTTCGACTTAGAAAAGTTAATGTGACAACGCCATGTGACGGGAAAAACTCGGACCATTCCCGCTCGAAGACTTCTCAGTCGATCATTTCGACCAACCGGGCGCGCAGGAGGTCGTCTTGTTCTGCGGGTGGTTTTCTTGGCTTCATATCGTGGCTCGAAATAGCCGGTATCCCGCCTCCATAATACCAAACCCTGCAACCTAGCCCAACAAAATCGTGCTATTTTCAAACAAAATCAGTCGGACAGGAGTTATTCAGGGCGAACGAATTAAGCCCAAAAAAAAATGAGGGTCGGTTGATTTTGCGCAATAGGCAAGTGCCCAGATGTCATAGAAACAGTCGTATGGAAAACACTCCTCTCACATTTATAAATCGCGCTGACGCGGGTCGGCAACTGGCCGAGGCTCTGACGGCACTGGGGCTTGACCAGCCCCTGATCTATGCCCTGCCCCGCGGCGGGGTGCCTGTGGCCGTCGAGATCGCAAAGTCGCTTCATGCGCCGCTTGACTTGCTACTTGTGCGCAAAATCGGCGCTCCGCAAAATCCGGAGGTCGCCCTTGGTGCAATTGTCGAGGGCGCGAGCCGACAAATTGTCATCAACGAAAGCGTGAAACGTGCGTCTGGTGCTGATGAGGCTTACATATCGGCTGCTGTGGCCAGCCAAAGAGCCGAGCTTGAGCGACGCAAAAAGCTGTATCTCGGTGATCGGGCAAGGCTGGACCCAAGGGGTCGAGCCGTTGTTGTTGTAGACGATGGGCTGGCCACTGGTGCCACAATGAAGGCGGCGTTGATTGGGCTGAAACGTAGCAATCCAAGGCGGATCATAGTTGCCCTTCCAGTCGCCCCAAAGACGGCTTTGGACGACATCTCCGATCAGGCCGATGACATCATTTGCCTGAATCCAGCAACGGAATTCCGCGGCGTGGGCGGCTTTTATCGCGACTTTCATCAGTTGACGGACGACGAAACAGTGGCACTGCTTGCTCAGGTTTCAAATGGCCCGACAAATACCGCACGCGCTGTCACAGTAGCCACCCACAAAAGGCAGGTGTCCATTCCGCCACTCGGACTTCCCGGCGATCTGACGGTTCCACCAAACCCGCGCGGTATCGTCTTGTTTGCACATGGCAGCGGATCAAGTCGACTTAGCCCGCGTAACACATATGTCGCCGAGAAACTGAACGCCGAAGGGTTTGCAACGCTTCTGTTTGATCTTTTGACACCTCAGGAGGGGCAAGACCGCCGCAACGTTTTTGACATTCCGCTGCTTGCTGACCGCGTGGTCGAAGCCTCGATCTGGATCACCTCCGAGCCTGACCTTGAAGATTTGCCACTTGGCCTTTTCGGGGCAAGCACAGGTGCGGGAGCGGCGCTTGTCGCGGCGGCTGAACTCAAAGGCCGTGTGGCAGCTGTCGTATCGCGTGGCGGTCGGCCGGATTTGGCTATGGATTATCTGCCGATGGTCGTCAGCCCGACGTTGCTGGTCGTCGGCAGTCTGGACCATGATGTTACCGGGCTGAACAAACAGGCTCTTGCTGCGCTGACCTGCGGAAAGGAGCTGGAGTTGGTGCCAGGGGCAGGTCATCTGTTTGAAGAACCGGGCACACTGGACTGTGCCGTCGATCATGCCGCAAATTGGTTCAAGGCGCATCTCACCAAACACGTGACGACAAGATCAAAGCCCGCACCTCCGCCAAAGACCAAAACCGCTCGCTCTGTCCTGCACGCTGCCGCCGAGCCCTTGCCCTCGATCAGTGATCCCGATTTTGCCAAAGCATTTGACCGGTTCGGATCAAAGCGCGTGGTGCTTCTGGGCGAAGCCTCTCACGGCACATCGGAATTCTATCGCGCGCGAGCCGCCATCACCCGCCGCCTGGTTGAAGAGCACGGTTTTACTAGTATTGCAGTCGAAGCAGATTGGCCCGACGCCGCAATGATTGACCGCTACATCCGGCACAAACGCCCGGAGGCGATGAAAACACCACCCTTTGCACGCTTTCCCACATGGATGTGGCGCAACGTCGAGTTCGATGCATTCACGCGCTATTTGGAGCAATATAACCAGACAAGAAAGGTCGACGACCGCGTCGCGTTCTATGGCCTTGACCTCTATAATATGAATTCCTCGATTGCTGCAGTTCTGGAATATCTTGACCGCGTCGACGAAACGGCAGCCGAAGTGGCCCGGTCACGTTATGCCTGCCTGTCGGCATGGTCGCAGGACCCCGCAGCCTATGGGCGCGCGGCCCTGACGCGCGGGTTTTCTGTGTGCGAAGGGCCCGTCACCCAAATCCTGATCGATCTGTTCAAAAAGCAATTGGATTATACCGCGCAGGATGGTGATCAGTTCTTTGATGCCGCGCAAAACGCACGGCTGGTCGCCAATGCGGAACGCTACTACCGCGTGATGTACTACGGCTCGGAACTGTCGTGGAACTTGCGCGACCAGCACATGTTCCAGACTCTGCGCCAAATCCTGAACCATTCTGGACCAGACGAAAAAGTCGTGGTTTGGGCGCATAATTCTCACATCGGCGATGCGCGTCACACCGATATGGGCCGCATCCGTGGCGAGTTGAACATCGGTCAGCTTTGCCGCGAGGAATATGGAGATACAGCCGCCCTGATCGGATTTGGAACGGCATCGGGTACCGTTGCTGCAGCCTCCGAGTGGAATGCGCCGATGGAGACCAAAGACATTCGCCCTCCGCGCCCCGATAGTTACGAGGCCCTGTGCCACGATGTCGATCTTGAACGCTTCCTGTGGGATTTCAAAAAGCAACAATCACCTGAATTCCTGAAGCTTTTGAGCCAGCAAAGATTGCAGCGATACATTGGCGTCATTTACCGGCCCGAGACTGAAAGAGCGAGCCATTACAGCTATGCCACCCTGCCCAATCAATATGATGCTTTCGTTTGGTTCGACCAAACACAGGCGGTCACTGCGTTACCCACGTTGACGAATACCACAGAGGACGAAACCTACCCGTTTGGCCTGTGAAAAGGGCCTGGCAGACCTGCCCCGTCGCGCGCGCACCTGCAATCGTCTCAGGATGGCCGCGCGTCGCGCTTGAGGAAGAGAAAATGAGAATTCAAGATCTGTCGCATTGGGTGTGTATAAAATTTTTATTGCTGTTCTTGACAGCTGAACGACCGCTGCCCAAATCGTCAAACGGAGATGTCAAATACAGATCTCTAGGTGGTGGAATGGCGGATGGCGAGGACAATGCAGCCGTCCCTTTGGCTGCTACTCAGATCTGCGGCCGCGCGCGCACCGCCGCTTGTCTGATCGTTCAGCGTTCCAGGCCTAGCCAGAATCCAATTACATCTCTGTCACATTGCCCACCTATCCGGAGGTATCGGGCCCATCGACTGTTCCTTTCCGGGGTCGGTTGAGCAGCTGTTCCACCTCAACACAAAAAGGAGTCTTACAATGCTACAGACAATTTTTTCTCCACTAAACATCAGCGATCCGTTTGCCGATATGCGTCGGCAGCAAAGCGAAATGAACCGGCTTTTTACTGGGTCCAGAACGCCCGGCCCATCCGCATGCTATCCGCCAGTCAACTTCTGGGCCGGTCAGGATAGCATTGTTATGAGCATCGAGCTTCCCGGCCTGACCGAGCAAGACATCGAGCTGACGGTCAAGGACACAATGCTTTCTATTCGCGGCACATATCCTGATTCCGAAAAGGGCGACGACATCGTCTGGCATCGTCACGAGCGTTCTGATGGGACGTTCTTGCGCTCGGTCGAACTGCCCTTCCGGGTCAATCCCGACCAGATTGAGGCGCGTTTTGAAAATGGTGTTCTGACCGTCGAGATGCAACGCCCCGAAGACGACAAACCCAAGCGCATCGCGATTAAAACAACCTGAAACCATGATTGAAAGGAGAGTGACATGGCACAAGACCTCACCACACAAGACACGCACGACGTGACGACAACTAACGGCGACGCAAATCGCAGGGCGATGGCATTTACACCAGCGGTCGACATCTTTGAGCGTGATGAAACCACGGTGATCATGGCTGATATGCCGGGTGTGGCGCCGGGTGATGTTGATGTAACACTGGAGCGTCAAATCCTGACACTTCGCGGCAAGGTCAAGCCGTACGCACCTGAAGGTTATCGCCTTTTGTCGTCCGAATACCGGGTTGGGGATTATATCCGCGTCTTCACCCTGTCGGATGAGGTCGATCAGGCAAGGATCGATGCGGAATTCAAAAACGGGGTTCTGCGGCTGGAATTGCCACGCTCGCCCGAAACCCAGCCCAAGAAAATCTCGGTGAAGGCGGCATAGCCCGCCTTTCCATCTAAACATCGCAATCAAGGAAGGAGTCTAAAATGCAAATCAGCGATCTAACCCCATGGGGTCGGGACAAAGAAAAGAGCTTGGCAAGCGAAAGAGAAAACGGGTCCAATCCACTAGTGTCACTGCAACGTGACATCAACCACGTGTTCGAGGACTTTTGGAACAAAGTTGAAAATGGCTGGAATGGCCGCAGCGATGTTGTGGGCATGTTCGGCCCCAGCACCGACGTCACAGAGACAGACAAAAGCGTTGACGTCTCAATCGAATTGCCCGGCATGACGGAAAAAGACATCGACGTTTCGCTTTCAAGCGACGCGATGACCATCCGTGGCGAAAAGAAAGTCGAACACGAAGAGGAACGCAAAGGCGTTTACATGTCTGAACGGTCCTACGGCTCATTCTATCGCACGGTGCCGCTTCCAGCGGGCGTCGACCCTGACAAAGCCGATGCAAAGTTCAAGAACGGTGTGTTGACCATAACCCTGCCCAAGACCGCAGAGGCGCAGGCCAAGGTAAAACGTATTCCCATAAAAGCCGCATAAGGCATGCGGGGCCGGGCATCCCCGGCCCCATTCCTCAGGTCCAAAGGAGAAAAGCTATGCACGCTATAGTTTCTCGTCTCGGCCACGTATTGGTCGCGATTTGCATTTTTACCTTTAGCTTCACCGCACCGGTAGCGTCGCAAACTGCGGATCGACCGTTATATTTAAACGATGATGGGCTGCCAACTCTGGCCCCTTTGCTGGATCGAGTAACACCGGCTGTCGTCAACATTTCGGTCGAAAGCGAACAAACAGCCGAATTGAACCCGTTGTTCAATGATCCGTTTTTTCGACGGTTTTTTGACATGCAGCCGTTTCCGCAACAGCCACAGCCACAGCCACGCCGACAAATGAGCGCGGGTTCCGGTGTGATTTTTGATGCCGAGGAAGGGTATGTTCTGACCAACCACCACGTCGTAGAGAATGGAGACCGGATCGTCGTAACGCTCAAGGATCGGCGGCAATTTGATGCCACTCTGATCGGCAGTGATCCAGGCACGGATATCGCCTTGCTCAAGATCAATGCCACAGACCTGACCGCGCTTGATCTGGGCGACAGCGATCGGCTCCAAGTGGGCGATTATGTATTGGCGATCGGGAACCCATTTGGTCTTGGCCAGACCGTGACATCCGGCATCGTCAGCGCATTGGGGCGCAGCGGGCTGAACATAGAAGGCTACGAGGATTTCATCCAAACCGACGCTTCCATCAACCCAGGCAATTCCGGCGGCGCTTTGGTGACCCTTGATGGACGGCTGGTTGGCATCAACACCGCCATCATCGCGCCATCGGGCGGCAATGTCGGGATTGGTTTCTCCGTGCCTGCAAATATGGCAAATGCCGTTGTCGATCAGCTGATCGAGTTTGGCGAGGTCCAACGGGGACAACTTGGAATAAGGATTCAGGATTTTACGCCCGACCTTGCCGAAGCCTTGGGCATTGAAGCCGGTGCAGGCGCAGTTATCACCCAAGTCGAGCCGGACAGCGCTGCCGAGGCGGCGGGATTTCAGCCCGGGGATCTGATTGTGTCTGTTGATGGTCGTTCCATTGCCGGGTCCGCCGATTTGCGCAGTCAAATCGGATTGAAGCGGCTTGGCAGAGATATCGAAATCGGCATCATCCGCGATGGTAAAACGCTGACACTGACGGCCACGTTGCGCAAAGGCGCGCAGCTTGGCGCAAAAGCGGGCAAGCAAGGGCTTGGGCGGCTTTCAGGGGCCGAGCTGCGAGACCTGCAACCCGGCGACCCGCTTTACGGCGATGTTGCCGGTGTCGTGATCGCCCAAGTGGATGCCGACAGCCGCGCCGCACGTTCAGGTTTGGAAGCAGGCGACATTATCGTGGCCGCCAATCGGGTGCCCGTCACATCAGTTGCCGAGTTGCGCCAGCAACTTGCGTCCATCGACGGAGCGCTTGCCCTAACCATCCAACGCGGATCGTCCCGCATATTTCTAATCGTCCGTTGACGCCAAGACCCCATGAAAGGAACCAATCATGGAAAAAAGAAAAGAAAAAATCAATCAACCCACCGATGAGCCAACGTCAGATGAGCCAACGTCAGATGAACCTGAAGTAACAACTCGGGATCCTGACGCAGAACTAGAGGTTCTCACGGACAAATGGAAGCGCGCCCTAGCCGAGGCCGAGAACGCTCGTAAGCACGCCAATGCGGCCCGTATTGACGGGCGAGAACATGGTGTGGCCCTCGCGGTAGAGGCCCTTGCCCCGGCTTACGATGACATCTGTCTAGCGATTGAGGCCGCTCGCACCAGTCCTGATGCCGACAATCCACTGATCGTCGCGCTTCTAGAGGGCCTGAACCGAACGAAGTCGGCCTTCACGACCGGCCTAAAGGCGCTTGGTATCAGGGAGATTGCACCAAAGAACTCCCCCTTTGATCCGGCGCTTCATGAAGCCCTGCAAACGCAGGACACTGATGACACCAAGCCAGGTATGGTTCTTGTCCTGCATCGTCCCGGCTTCGCCCTAGGACAGCGGCTTATCCGACCAGCCCATGTGACCGTGAGCGCAAGCCCAAGCAAACAGACGAAGGACTGAACATAAAAAACGCCGTAAAGAGGATCATGTTCTTTGGAAGCTGCGCACCCTTAAACCAGTTCATTCGTGCCCTCTCCCGTCAATTGTACCAACCGCAATTGCGGTCAGCCTACCAAGTCCGCGCGTCGACTAGCGTTCTTTGCGACCGTAGGATGGAACAGTGGATCGGGAAAGTGATGAGACCTGCCGATCAGGGCTCGCCGTTGATCAAGCGAGCACACTGGGGAAAACCCTTGGTTGTGGAGTAGGGTCACGGTGGCCTTTCGCAGAGTCCCTCCAGACGTAACCGACTTGGGCCTACCATCTGGCTCTCCGGCACAAAAACAATCGCAGTTTGGCTATTTCAAAACTAGCCGAGAGATTATTGACCTGGCGGTGATGATGCATGTCCGATTTCCATTGGTTCCGACATTCCTGACCTGCAGCCTAGTTCCCGATCAATTGAACCTGTTGAAATCCTCAGTATCCGCCCAAAAAGACAAGTAAGTATCTTCAGGAAACCTAAGAAAATGGCAAACAGGTCCGATATCAAAAAGAGGATAGCCGCCCTTCGTAGCGAAATCGTGCGGCACGACCAGCTCTATTACGTGGAGGCTGCGCCGGAGATCTCTGATAAACAATACGAAAGGCTGTTCGCCGAACTCGAACTGCTGGAGCAAGAGCGCCCGGACCTTGTGACACCGGACTCGCCTACTCAGCGGGTAGGCGTAGCGCCGCGCACCGGGCTGGAAAAAGTATCACATATCGCGCCGATGCTAAGCCTAAACGCGGTACGCAACGAGGAGGATGTTGAAGGCTTCCTTGCACGCATTCGTACCGAGACGGGGGAAGATGAGGCGGTGATATGGGCCGAGCCAAAGTTCGACGGTTTGTCGGTGGAGGTCGTATACGAGAATGGCCATTTTGATCGCGCGTCAACGCGCGGCGACGGGCGCACCGGTGAGGGGATCGGTCATACTTTGCTCGCAGCGCGCGCGCTGCCCTTGCGGCTCCGGCATCCCAAGAAAGTGCCCGACGCGTTGGTCGTACGGGGCGAGGCGCTTTTGCCTTTAAAAAGCTTTCAGAAGCTGAACCGCGCGCGCGTTGAGCGGGGTGAAGAGCCCTTTGCCAACCCCCGAAATGCGGCCGCCGGTCTTCTTAGGCGGCTTGATCCCGCTGGAGCAGAGGGCATTCGTTTCGCGGTTTCATTCTACGATGCGACAGGCTTAAGCATCCAAGATGCACCGACGCAGGAGGCGCTTTTGAAAAAGCTTGAGCATCTGGGCCTTCCTGTTCTTGGCGCGCGGGAACGTTGCGTGTCGATGGAAAACATCCGCGCCTTTCACAAGCGTCTCGTGGAGGCACGCGACCAGCTGCTCTACGAGATCGACGGGATGGTTCTAAAGCTTGATGACCGCGCTGCGCGCGAGGTTATGGGCACACGCGCACGCAGCCCACGTTGGGCACTGGCCTGGAAGTTTGAGCCGAGACACGAGATAACGCGGATCGCAGACATCGCGGTGAGCGTGGGCCGGACAGGGGCGCTCACACCCGTCGCCTTGCTTGATCCAGTCGATGTGGGCGGCGTAACCGTTGCGCGCGCGACGCTGCACAACGCAAGCGAAATCCGCCGCAAAGATCTGAGAGTGGGCGATACTGTGCGGATCGAGCGCGCGGGTGATGTGATCCCCAAAGTCGTCGAACGCATGGATACGCCGGGACAGAAGCGAGGCGATGTGTTCGAAATGCCAGAGGTGTGCCCCGCATGTGGCGCGAAACTGGAAATGCGCGGACCCATGGCATACTGCCCCGCAAGCATCGCCTGTACCGCACAGCTTGTGGGCCGGATCGTGCACTATGCCGCCCGGGGCGCGATGGATATTGACGGTCTGGGTGACAAGACAGCCTCGCAACTAGTCGAGCGGGGAATGGTGAAAACCCTCGCCGACCTCTACGACTTATCTGCTGAAGATTTCAAAACCCTCGAAGGCTTTGCAGCCAAATCGGCCAAGGCGCTTTTTGACGCCATTCAAAACAGAACCAGGCTGCCATTGGACCGTTTTATTTGGGCCTTGGGCATCCGTCACGTCGGCAGCGACTCCGCTCGGCAGCTTGCGCGTGCGTTTGGATCTCTCAAAGCGCTGCGTGACGCATCTGAGGATAACATCAGCGCAGTGGTCAATATCGGCCCCAAGACTGCGGCCTCTATTGTCGGTTTCTTCGCGGAAAGGCGCAACCGCGACGTTGTTGACAGGCTGCTTGCGGCCGATATCTCCCCCCAACCGGTAGAGAGGACCGGACCTACCCTCGCAGACAAGACATTCGTCCTCACTGGCGCGTTGGCGGGTTGGACGCGTGCGGAAGCATCGCAAGAAATCGAGCGGCGCGGCGGGCGTGTGACCAAGACCGTCAGCGATGAGACAGACTACCTCGTCGTCGGAGAAAAGCCCGGCTCGAAGCTCGAGCAAGCAAAGCGGCACGGTGTCAGGACGCTCGACGAAGCGGGTTTTCGGAAACTTTTAGGTCAAGGAGGTTGAGCCATGCCAGTCCACAACAGCGAGATCGCGGAGATATTCGACCATCTGGCAGACCTCCTCGAGATTAAGGGGGCGAACCCGTTTCGCGTGCGGGCCTACCACAACGCGGCGAACACGATACGCGGAAACAGTCGAAGTATGACCGACATAGTCGACGCGGGCGAGAATCTCACGGAATTGCCCAATATCGGAGAGGATCTGGCCGGTAAGATTACGGAAATCGTCCGAACTGGCAAATTGCAGCTTCTCAAAGAGGTTTCCAGCAAGGTGCCGGACGCTATTGTCGAGGCTACGCGTATTCCCGGCGTTGGCCCCAAAAAAGCGCAGATGCTTTTCCAACAGCTCAGCCTCCGCACCATAGGCGATCTTAGGCAAGCCGCCGAAGAGGGTAGGATCGAGAAGATCGCAGGCTTCGGCGCAAAGACACAAGCAAAAATCCTCGAAGAGCTTTCCCATAGCGACTTCGGGACGCGCCGGTGGCGGATCGACGAAGCCGAGGATTTCGCCGGGCCGCTGCTCGATTGGGTTCGTAAAATCGAAGGTGTCAGCAAAGCAGAGATCGCGGGAAGCTACCGCCGCCGTAAGGAGACGGTGGGAGACCTCGACATTCTGGCTGCGGGCGCGCAAGGCAGAAAAATAATAGACCACTTCACCGAATATGATGAAATTGTCAGCATTGCCTCGAAGGGCGCTACCCGTTCGACGGTTACCCTGCGTGTAGGGCTTCAGGTGGATCTGCGCGTGGTCGGAAAAGAAAGTTGGGGATCTGCACTTCACTATTTCACAGGATCAAAGGCGCACGGCATTGCCTGTCGGCGACGTGCCCAGAAGCGGGGTCTTAAGCTCAATGAATATGGCCTTTTTAATGGAACAAGGCGTATTGCAGGAGCAACGGAAGACAACCTTTACAAAAAGATCGGATTGCCATGGATCGACCCCGTGTTGCGCGAAGCCCAGGGCGAGATAGAAGCCGCCGAGGTTAGTGCATTGCCTGCACTGATCACGCGTGACGACATCCGGGGAGACTTGCATGCACACACGAAGGCTTCGGACGGCAAAAATACTTTGCGCGAAATGGCCGAGGCCGCAATACTAAAGGACTACGAATACCTTGCTATCACCGACCACTCAAAGAGCCAGCGCGTGGCAGGAGGTTTGTCCGAGCGCGAACTCGAAGACCAGATCGAGGAAATCGCCCGTATGAACGAGTCCTTCGCAGGATTTCGTCTGCTCAGCTCATGCGAGGTCGATATTCTTAAAGACGGGTCACTCGATTTCCCCGACAAAATATTGAGCAAACTCGACCTTGTAGTGGTGTCGGTCCATTCGGATTTCAACATGTCTGAGGCGGAGCAGACCGAGCGCATTATCCGAGCGATGGACAATCCTTTGGTCAGTATCGTCGGACATCCCACCGGCCGCCTCATCGGGACGCGGCGGCCCTACCCCGTGAACATTGAGCGCCTTGTGATCGCCGCGAAAGAGCGGGGCTGCTGTCTGGAACTCAACGCCGATCCGCAGCGCCTCGACCTCAGTGACGTGCAGTGCCGCATTGCGAGGGACGCAGGGGTGATGATCGCCATTTCGACAGACGCGCATAAGTGCGGCTCACTCGACAACATTCAATATGGTGTCGATCAGGCTAGGCGGGGCTGGCTTTCGGCCAAGGAGGTACTGAATACCCGCGAATGGAAAAAGGTTGCGAGGCTCCTAACACGGCCCTAAGAAAGTGACTGCAATCACGCAAAAAATCGCTGGGATCGCTTGACAAAAAGACCCCGGTAGAAGCGCGCCGAGCGCTTGAGTTGTTTGATGGCATCGCGCTCGCCGCGCTTGCCACACCAGAAACTGACGACTAACAAAACCGAGAACTTTTACTATGACTGTAAGCGTCCGCTTGTCCCGTTCTTTCTTGAACAGTTGGACAGAAACGGTTTCAGAACTCTATCGAGAGGGCAGTATGGCTGAATGATTGAGATCAAAACCGACACTAAAATGCTTTGAACGCAAGACGCAACAATTGACGTCCTTTAAGCCAACCGCCCCCACAAAGCCACCTGACTAAGGCGCGTCAGGGTGGTGCCACATGTTGACGGTTGCACCCCACGGCGACTTGTGACTGCGTTCTCCGTCCACCAGATTTTGCGTCACGACTGGTCATGCGTTCGTCACTAGCCACTGCCCTCTCGATCTGATGGTTCGGTGAGCCAGACCCATGCCTGACCAAGCAAGAGCGGGACTAGGCTGGAAGCGACCGCGAGAACTAGACCGGCACGCCCCGGGTTCGGCAGGCCCAAAAGGTCGGCCAATGGTGGAAACCAGAGAGCAAGGCCTATCAATCCCAAACAGAGTGCGATGGCCCCCCAGATATATCCGTTCCGAGTGACCTCGTTATGCAACAGCCCCGAATCGTGATCTCTCACGTTAAACACGTTCCAAATCTGCGCTAGCGCAAGGGTCAGAAAGGCCACTGTAACCGCCGGGCCAGAGTCAAGGCCCAGCCAGAAAAGCGCACAGGCGAAAGCGCCCAGCGTGGCTATCGTGATGAACGCGCCAAGAATGCCAATCAGGATCCAACTCCGGCGGTTGACGATAGCTTCCGCCGGGTTACGCGGCGGTTTAGCCATTACGTTACCGTCACCTGTCCCCAGCCCCAGTGCGAAGGCTGGGAAAACATCAGTAACAAGGTTCAGGAACAGGATTTGCAGCGGCAAAAGTGGCGTGGGCAAGCCCGCGCCCACGGCCAAACCCACGACCAGGACTTCGCTGACATTGCAGGACATGAGGTAGATGACGAACTTGCGGATGTTGTCAAAGATAACTCGTCCCTGCCGCATGGCCGCAATGATGGTCGCGAAGGCGTCATCTTGCAGAACCATATCGGCGGCCTCCTGGGCCACCTGCGTACCGCGCTGGCCCATCGCAATACCTATGTCGGCCTTCTTCAATGCCGGCGCATCATTCACGCCGTCGCCGGTCATGGCAACGACATGCCCGGCGTCCTGAAACAAGGACACAAGCATGAGTTTCGTCTCGGGTGAGACACGCGCAAAAACGTCCACATCCATTATGCGCGCGCGATCATCTTTACTGATGGTTTCCGGATCAAGCCCATCAATTTCACTGCTTTCGACAACCGACATTTCGCCGTTCCCAAGGCTTGCCTCCCGCGCAATGGTCTCTGCGGTGTCTGCGTGATCGCCCGTCAGCATGACCACACGCACCCCGGCCGCGCGGCAGGTCTCAATGGCGTCTGGCACGTCTTTACGGACGGGATCGAGCAGACAGACCAGACCCACAAGCGTTAAGCTTTCGTAAGGATCCGCATCCTTTGGTGCCCCCTCTTTCATCGCGAGGGCCAACAGGCGCAACCCGTCCTGCGCGGCCTCGGAATTGCGATTTGTCCACTCCTGACGCGTATCTTCGGTCATATCCTGAGCGCCGTCTTGCCCAATCACTTTCGTACAAACGTCGATCACCGCCTCGGGTGCGCCCTTGATGGCAAAGAGATAGCAGTCGCCATCGTCATGCACGGTTGCCATCATCTTCGTCCCAGGATCAAAGGCATGTTCTTTAACCTCAGGGGTACCGTCGAGAAGGCTCTTTCGCGACGCTCCGAAATTACCCGCAACCGACAACAGCGCGATTTCCATCGGGTCGCCGCTCCGGCTGTCTTTCGAGCCGTCCCCAAGCTCTGCATTGTTGCAGAGCGCTCCGATCCGGAGCGCCCACGCCATCGGGCTATCAGGTTCTGGCCCTTCGGTTGCCTCGCAGGCCTCAATATCCACATCGCCCGTGGCCAGTAGATACCGGACTACCGTCATGCGGTTTTCGGTCAGCGTACCGGTCTTGTCAGTCAGGATCACCGTTGTGGCCCCCAGCGTCTCGACCGAGGACAATCGGGTGATCAGCGCATTGCGCTGACTCATCCGCCACATGCCGCGCGCAAGGCTGAGAGTGGCGACGACCGGAAGCCCTTCGGGCACGGCGGCTACCGCAAGCGCAACCCCGGTTTGCACCATGATTGCCACGTCGTGTCCTCGCAGAATACCAGCAAAAATGGTCGACCCCGCGAACGCTAAAGTTATCCAGATAAGGCGATGGCCCAAGTTGTCAAGGCGACGCTCCAATGGAGCGACCTCACCTTCTGCGCTTTGCGCCAGGTCACTAATGCGGCCAAGCTCCGTCTTCATGCCCGTCGCGGTCACGATTCCCTCACCTGCACCTTGAGTAATCGCTGTGCCCTTGAACGCCATGCTGAGACGGTCGCCGAGGGCGGAATCTTTGTCCACTGGCTCGATGCTTTTCATCACCGGCGCAGATTCCCCCGTCAGCACGGATTCGTCCGCCTGCAGGTTCGACGCTTCACTCAGCCGAAGATCAGCTGTGACGACATCACCCGCCTCAAGGATCATAACATCGCCGGGAACCAGTTCGTGCGCATCAATCATGCGGACCTCACCATCTCGCCGCACCCGTGTGCGGACCTCGGCAATGCGCATTAAAGCTTCTATGGAGCGCGCTGCTTTTAGTTCGGTAAAGAACCCGATGGCCGAATTGAGGATCAGCACAAAGGCGATGGCGACGCCTTCGGCGATGTCTCCCAGAACGAAGGACATCACAGCTGCAGCTGTCAGAAGCCAAACGATAATGCTCCGGACCTGATGCAGAAGAATCGCCAGCACGCTTTTCTTTTTCTGGCGGCGCAGGCGGTTCGGCCCGTGCGCCTCCAGCCGCTTTTTCACCTCATCTGCGCCTAGCCCAGTCTTCGGATCAGACTTCAACTTCTCCGCCAGTTCCTGAACAGACATGCAAAAAGCGGCATCGGTTGGGTTCTTGGGCACACTTTCTCTCCATTTAGCAGGGTGCGGAAATCGGTTCCGCCCAAAAGTGTATTACCCGAGTTGGGACGGCAGAGCTTTAATGCATATCAACGCATAAGAGCCAAAAGATGCTCCAGCGCCTGCAGGATTTCGCGATCGGGAGCGGCTGGCAGCGAACCTTATCTAAGCATCTGATTCAAATCTATTCTACCGAACCTACTTACGTCCGCTATTAGGCTGCGGAAAGACGCAAAGCATTCAACGCCGCAGTGGCATGCTTCGAGCCCGAAGAATTCGGTTCGGATGAGATGCATCGGTCGATTGCGTTCCGAGCTAATATTCCAATGCTCAAGATAACCGCAAGCCCTATAGGCTCTTGAGTAATACCTTCTGAATAGCCGCAACAGGCATTTCGGCAAGTTCTTTTCCGACTTCCACCCGGATGAGTACTCTCAGTTCTTCGGTCACCTTTTGGCGCAGAATGCCCAGGAATGACGGAGGTGCGACCAAGACAAGCCCGCCGATTGGCATTTTTGCGTTTCTATGCACCAAAGCAACGACGATTTTCTTTGCGAACCCATCTGCACGTTTTCTTTCGAGATCGGGAGCTTCCATCGCGCTGCGGGAACCACCAGAAATTGCGGTTGCGGCACCGTCAAACCGCCGCCCGGGTGGCGCGGCAGTGCCCTCTGAGCCCTCATCAAGCTCATTCTCAATACTGTCATCGACATGCAGTTCCGGTTGTGCAGCAGGACCAATATTCTTGAGTATCAGAGCCTTATTCGCGTCACAGACCAAGATCACGAAGTCTTTTGGTATTCGTACAATCTTCGACAAAGCCACCCCCCTCGGATGAGATCCACCACTACCAAAAGGAGCTGCAAGCCTTACCACATGCCCATTTTGAGATGACGTCCAATATACACAACACGCGACGGGCCGCCTTGATCGATGTCATAAAGGTTCATTGACTGCCGGGTCCGTTCCGCCCCGCAACTGGCCCATAGGACCCTCAGACTTTACTACAGCTAAGACAAACGGCCGCTTTCTTGGCTGCATTGCAGCGTGGTTCTCTGACTGGTCTAGGCAGTTGCTTTGCTGCAACGGCGGACGTTGCATTTTTAGTATCCACTCCTTGGTCTAAACCCCCCGTCTTCCAGACGGGAGTGCTTTAGCACGAAGAATCGGTTATGTTTTTATCCTCCCGAAAAATAAGCCGCCGCAGGTCTTAGGGCTCATTTTTCAGGAGGATAAGAACTTGCAATATTTCACGGGCAAACATTGCGTTTTCTACCATCGTTACCACCTCGTTTGGTCGACCAAGTATCGCTATAAAGTGCTGCAGGGCGACATTAAGCTGCGAGTGCGTGACATTTGCCGTCAGGTTTGCGCTCAGAACGGCGTCGAGATTATCCGGGGCGTGTTGTCGAGCGACCATGTCCACATGTTTGTATCCGTCCCGCCAAAACTGGCGGTCAGTGACCTGATGCGGCTCATGAAGGGACGGTCGTCCCACAAAGTGCAACGTGAATTCCCGCATCTCAAAAAAACGATACTGGGGCAGGCACTTTTGGGGACGCGGGTACTTTTCAACCACCAACGGGGCCATCACCGAAGACATCGCACTTCAGTACCTCGAACAGCACATCGCTAATCCTACCGACGCAAGTCGGTAGTCGTTTAGTCCGACCGCTTTGGGCTCCTTGCTGCCGTTAGCCGCATCGCAGCGATCCTGCCAAACGATCTCGCCCCGACCAACATGAACGGCCCTTAGCTGCCGCTCGTCGGTCGCTTGAATTTCCGCCCGCACTTTGGGTGTCGTCGTCGCCTAGCTATGAAGATTGATCAGCATTGAACGTCCTTCCGGGTGTCATCTAAAACCGATCTTGCCATGAAGAATGCAGAGCGGCGAGGATCTATGTGATCGTCCGGGATGGAACAATTTATCTCACGACAAACCTGTAGACATCAAGGCTGCAATAGCGTCTGGATATAGCGCCTTCAATTGCGAGATCGCCAAAGGCTCGCCTTGCAAAGTGAACGCATCTATTTGATCTCCAACCTTGATAACCACAGCAAGCGGGCTTCTATCTCCGATAACTGCCACGTGATTGCCTGAATGATGTTCATGGACCACATTGCGAACCAATGCCGCAACAATGGTTTTACCAAGGACAAGTTGCGTTTCTAGAACAACCTTCATCTTCTCGGGCCATATGCATACCAAGCAAACTGAATGAACGGGAGCATTAACGATACCGCCGTAACGCGAACTGACGCGTCCACTTCGCCAAAAAAACAAACGCGCTCAAAATTCGGACGCACTGAAATCGACAGGCCTTGCGCTAGCCAGCCACCATATTGCAGTGGCATCAGGTAACCATAGAATTGGCCGGTGTCGGCGGGGTTATGCAGGCCAAACTCAACGTCAAGATTGAGACGTCTAAAATGTATTGCACCGAAGAGGCCAGAAATGAGTCGGGTAAACGCGGACACAATATCTGCGCGACCAAATACCTGGCTTTTACGCCTATTCCGGTCCCTTTTCTTTTTTGGTCTCTTTGCTATAGATCTTTTCCGACGTGAACTGTCGAAGATCGTCACACTGGGTGACAGACCGGCAAAAAACTTTGCGTCGACGCGATAGATCGACTGAGACGAAGTGCGCAGGTATGCACGCAGATCAACAGGTGTCACAAGCAAACCAGCTAGAATGACGACCAGAAAACCAACACGCCAAATGAATATTGCGGAAAACGTGACCACAGCAGATCAGGCTTTGGTGCTATCTTTGGTTTGAGAGGGATTTTTCATAACATGTGCGGCAGTTTCTCCGATTACTTCCGCCACATTGGTTAGAGCCCCCTTCACGGCTTCGACACGCGCACCGTCCTTGTCAAAAATAATTGCACCCAAAGGCTTGATGCCGCCGCCGCCGCCGGTTCCAGCACCAGTTCCTGATTTCGCTACGACGTTCCCGCCAGCACCAAACCCGAAACCGTAACTCACAATCGGAATGACGGTGGAGCCTTCCCGTTCAATTGGATCGCCCAAGACATTTTTGGCATTCAGTAATCGATCAAGTTCTTCAACGGTGCCCTTCAACAGCTTTTCGACATCTTCCATGACATTCTCCGTGAGTTTATGAGACCGTACTCATCTCGTTATCACAGATACTGAAGCAGCAAATTGACTATAATCAATGGCGGTTTTGTCCGGAGGCTGTGTGAAAACTTCGCGAGATCAAAAACCACGAGAACTCCAGCGCCATATCGCAGGACTTTGTTCCCAAGTAGGTGGATGACGGGTTTCCTAGTGGAAAAAAATTCTCCCGGAATCTACGATCACGGAGTTTTCACACAGCCTCTCCGCATAGCAGTTATTCAACTGGCCTTCCGGTGCCGCTCTGCAGCGAACGGCGGGTTTGTCCTGTGGTTTCAACTGATCGTTGCAACACATGCCTCAAATTTCTCAGCAGGCGTTTGGTAGTGCAAGGTCTTTCGCGGCCTCTCACCGCGCTGCCACCGACCCCACATCTCCGACTTCTGTTTGTCCGTATAAAACGTCCGCGTACGATACTTCATCTCTAACACTCCATCTTTCCAAAAAGACTAAAGTGTTGCGTCGATCCGTTGAAACCACAGGACAAAGCTGCCGTTGACCCTAAACGCTAGAGCGTGTCGGTCCTGATCGGATTCGGGATTCCCATGGTGTTCAATCTGTGATTTCCTGCCTTTGAGGCAGATATTGGGGGTCAGAGATGGGTAAACCGCATCCTGTTGAGCTGCGCGAGCGCGCCGTCGCGCTTGTTGCTCAGGGAAACACACACACTGAAACGGCTCGGCGACTGTGCGTTTCGATCAAGTTCGTCAACGACATGGTGCGGCTCAAGCGCGAGACCGGGTCGCTTGCGCCCAAGCCGCAGGGCAATCCTGGGCGCGGCAAGCTGACAAGTGTCAAGGATTGGGTACGTGCGCGGATCGCGGCTCAGCCCGATCTGACGATTGACGAGTTGACGGCG
>NZ_CALJXO010000012.1:0-3551 GCF_937988555.1 uncultured Boseongicola sp.
CAACAGCCCAACCCGGCGTTGCTAGCCTTGCTTGCTCTCGCTTCGTCCGTCACGCACGGCGCGTAAGCGCCCTTATGTTAACCGGGATCGGTAAGCGCAGTTAGGTGCTCTCGGACGCATGAGAACTGGTCTCAGTTCGCCGCCGAATGCCGGAACTTATGCCGAACAAATTTGGCGCCACTCGGAGAGAGCAGCGGCTCAGTTGGCCTTGAAATTGTCGCGTGTGTAGAGCGCGCGCTCCTGGTTGAAATGGTTGTAGACGGAGGCATGAACGGCGGCGAATTTCTGCAAACGTCGCACGCTGCAGAACCGTTGCATGGCGCGCTCTCGTCGTCGAAACGGTCCCTTTTCATGGTTTGCAAGCAAACCACTGTCAGGCAGCGAGTGCGCGTTCTCGGCCCGATTATTTTCCCAGCGGCCCGTGTCCTGCCGGTTGGCGTTGCCAACGACTTTCATCGCAGCGCCGTAGGATCGAAGTTTGTCGGTCACCAGTGTATGAGGGGTGTTGTCACATTAACTCAGTTATCGGCAGATTTCGTCTTCTTGATGGAACTTGAAATCTCGTAAGTCGTTGAAATCCAGTAAAACGTATTTTCAAAAAATTCGATATTTCGACTTAGAAAAGTTAATGTGACAACGTCCTCCTGCGCCCGAAAGCATGATGCCGATAGACCAAAAGCCGACCATGCATTAACTTTGAAACTGGACCACCCGATGGGGGCACTCCGGGCGGGAAGCGGAACTTCGCTGCAGGTGCAAATGAACAGCACCACCACCTAAAAGCGGACATTTAAGCAGATGATGAAATTTCATTTGGACGACGTTTTTGTAAAGATTGATGGTTGAACGACCCTGTTAAAGAGTTCTGCTCTTTGCCTCATGCAATAGCAATAAGAGATGAGGGAAGGGTGTGTTTCAGGCCCTTCGCCTTTATCCTCTGCCGCGGTAGGGCGGCACGCCTTGGTCCGGAATCCACACACCTTCCGGCATCGCCCCTGTTTGCCAGAAAACATCAATCGGGATGCCACCCCGCGGATACCAGTAGCCACCGATCCGCAGCCATTGCGGGTTCAGAAAGTCGACCAGGCGCCGTGCAATCGAGATCGTGCAATCCTCGTGGAATGCGCCGTGGTTGCGAAATGACCCGAGGAAAAGCTTGAGCGATTTGGACTCGACCAGAAATTCTCCCGGCACATAGTCGATGACCAGATGTGCGAAATCAGGTTGACCTGTCATCGGGCACAGCGATGTGAACTCGGGAGCGGTGAAACGCACGCAATAGGCTACATCCGCTTTTGGATTCGATACGCGCTCTAACACCGCGTCTTCGGGGGTCGCCGCGTCGTTCGGGAACACGGAACGTCAGAATTACCTTACTGCTGCAACACTGCAGTCCGCGTGATGCAAAACTTTTTGCGACACACTGCCCAATACGGTGCTTTTGAGAATTCCAAGTCCGCGCGATCCAATGACGATCATGTCGACCTTGAATTCCTCTGCAGCCTGCAGGATTTCATCGGCATAATCGCCTTTACGCACTGAGGTCTTGATATTTTTTGCACCCTTTTCAGTGCAACGTGCCTTCGCTCTGGCGACGATCTGTTCGCCGAGAACTGAAATGATCCTCGCGGACCTAGGGTCTGCCGCATCGCCCCGCAGTACTTCAGGATAGGTTCCTGTCACGTACTCAATACCCGGAGAGACAACTGCTTGCACTTCTTTGACGAGATGTTCCACCTCGGCCATGTGCACCAGCTCTGCGGCTGGACGACCGTGCATCAAGACATGCACGATAAACAGTTCTGCGTCCAATTTGCCTGCCAATTCGGCTGCAATGTCGATGGCCCGTTGCGCGGTCAACGACCCATCAACGGCCAGAAGGATTTTTTTGATCATTGTCTTGCTCCTTGCGAGGGATAAAAAGTAAATCTTTTGTTCCGCTAGGACGAATTGCGCTACCATCATCCAAGACAAGCGCCGGGCGTTTTGCACCGTTTGCCGAAGTTGTCGCCTCCAAATCCGATTGGCCATAAAGATAGTCTCGGGTCAGCGGGACGGCATCGATACTTCGTGACAGCTGGAACTGGAAAACCGCCTGTGGGCCATTGCGAAAGGTTTGCTCACACGCAGCAAGATAGAAGCGCCACATCCGGACAAAGCGATCATCATACATCGCCACTACCTGATCTTCATTCTGTCGAAAGCGATCGTACCAGTGCCTCAACGTATAGGCATAGTGCAGGCGCCAACATTCGATGTCCGTTGCCCACAGTCGGGCTTTTTCGACGGCGCTCATGGCTTCCGAAACGGTCGGGATATAGCCACCCGGAAAGATATATTTGGCCATCCACGGGTTCGTGCCCGTCGCAGGGGCCGTCCAGCCAATGGTGTGGATCAACGCAATGCCGTCTGGAGAGAGCCGGTCCCGGATTGTCTGGAAATAATCATTAAAGTGACGCAGTCCCACATGTTCGAACATCCCGACTGAGACAATCCTGTCGAAAGTGCCTTCAACATGACGGTAGTCGCAGAGCCGGAAGTCGATCCTGTCCGCCAGACCTTCGCGTTCTGCGCGCTGCGTTGCGTAGGCATGCTGTTCTTGAGATAGTGTAATGCCGACAACGCGGGCACCAAAGTCCTTTGCCAGCATCAACGCCATTCCGCCCCAGCCGCATCCGATATCCAGAGCAGACATGCCCGGTTCGATCATCAGTTTTCGGGCAATATGTTCCTTTTTGTGCGCCTGCGCCTGATCCAGTGTCTCAGTCGGGTCTTTGAAATAGCCGCACGAATACTGCCGGTCATCATCTAGAAACAAGTCATATAGCTGCCCTGAAAGGTCATAATGGTGGGCCACGTTGCCACGCGCGCGTTCTATGACGTTGTTTTGCGCCAGCCACCGAAGGGCGGCGCGGGATTTCAGTAGTGGCTTTTGCCACCAGACCCGATTTCCTGAAGCACGCTGAACATTCCGAACGATCAACGCCAGAAATGCTTGTAAATCATCCCCATCAATCGTCAGCGCCCCACTCATATAGGCTTCGCCCAACGCCATCTCTGGGTTCAATGCCAGATGTCTGACGGTTGAGGCGTCGTACAGCCGAACTGTTATTGGATCGCCATTCTGGTTGCCGTATCGATAATTGCGGCCCGACGGCATGACGACGTGCAAAGTGCCGTCGCGCAAGATCGACTTCAGCATCCTGTCGAGTGCGTTCTCTGAAAACTGGATCATCAGGTCACTCCTTGTGCTAGGTACATTCATCCCGATCTGTTCAGATAGCAGCGAAAATCGTATGGTGTGTTGCCAGATCATTCTCAAAAAGCGACGGGTCGCGTGGATCAACCAGGACGATGCCACTTGTTCGACCAAGTCTTGCGCATGAAACAAAAGCCGTATTGACATTAATCAATTGGCGTAAGGTTTTTACGCAAAAATCTGGTTGGACGGACGGTGCCGCCACGGGGGACCCACAAATCAGCATGAATTCCGGCGTCACAACAAATACTTAGTTCGCCCTGAATAACTCCTATCAGGCTGATTTTGTTTG
>NZ_CALJXO010000013.1:0-20508 GCF_937988555.1 uncultured Boseongicola sp.
GAGTCACATTTCTCCGTTGACAGTGCCCGGACCAGCCTCGAAGGCCTGCTTAAAAAACTGGAATTTGAAGGCTAGACTTGCGTTTTCAGGCGGCGCGCTTCCACGACATTTCTGATACTACCAAGGCGACTCAGTAATTCACTCAGGTGTTCGTAGTTCTTCACCCTGACCTTCAGGCGAATCTCTACCTCATTACTGGATTCATCCAGTTTGCTGGAAATATCAGTGACACTGACTTCCGCTGTCGACAATGTCGCCGAAATATCGCGGATCAACTCCCTCCGGTCGTAGGCCCTCAGCAAAACCTCGACGCTCGCGCGCGATGGCATCGACGGTGCCGTCCCGGCCTTTGTCACAGACAGGCCCGCCGTGGCACAGCCATATCGGGCAGCCCTGAGCGGCGACATATTCTCTGAGATCACCGCCGCGAAGCCGCCGTTGAAAGCGTCCCCTGCACCGGTTGTCTCTACAACTGTGCCCGCGTTAACTGCGGGAACGAGGCCATGGCCGTAGAGATACGCGCCTTGCTCTCCCATGGTGATGATCGGGGTTTTCACGCCATGTTCGCGCAAGGCGTCACAGGCCTTGGCAGCGTCGGCTTCGGTTCGCACGGCGATGCCGGTCAAGGCTTCGCACTCGGTTTCGTTTGGGGTGACGTAGTCGCAAAGCGCGAGCATGCCGTCGGGGAGCGTGGCCGCGGGTGCGGGGTTGAGAAGGGTGGTTACACCGGCTGCACGGGCAATTTCCAAGGCGCGCATGGCGGCCGGCATGGGCTGCTCTAGCTGGGTGACGAAGACGTCGGCGCTTGCGATCAGCTCAGCCTGCTCCTCGATGTCCGCGATACTGATCAATGCCGCAGCCCCCGGGGCGATGATGATCGCATTGTCGCCTGTGCGTTCCTCGATGAAGATATATGCGGCACCTGTGTAGCTGCCCGCGACCTGCTCGACATGGGGCGTTACGCCTGCCTCGGCCCATGTGTCCAGAGCGAGATTGGCGAAATCATCTTGTCCCAGTTTCGAAATCATATGCGTGTCTGCGCCCATGCGGGCACAGGCGACGGCTTGGTTGGACCCCTTTCCGCCAGGACCAAGCGCGAACGAATTGCCCATGATAGTCTCACCCATCTTGGGCATGCGGTCCGCGCGGTAGGCGGTGTCAGCGACGAAAACGCCCAGGATGACAACCTTGCCCATCTTACACCTCGTCGGGCGGTACGACGCCCTTGCGCAGGGCGAAGCAGCCGTAAAAACGCCGCTCGCCGGTTTGGATCACGGCATAAGCCTGCTTGGCGCGGTCGTAGAAGGCAAAGCGTTCAATGCTCATCATAGTGGGGCCGCCTGCGGCGCTAACCTCAGCCTGCACCTCTTGCATGACCGGCAGGATCGTTTCAGGCTCGTCCACCACCTCCATCCTCGCCGCGGCGTCGTCAACGAAAGTGTCGATGGGGTAAAGCGACAGGACCGCCTTGACGACCTCTGCTGCCGGACGGTCGATCCGCAAAACGTCGCCCAACACAGTCTCCCGCGCAACGCTGTCGGACGGGAAGTTTGTGTCGGCAATAATCAGATCGTCGCCGTGGCCCATGGCGCGCAAAGCGTAAAGTACATCGGCGTTTAGAATGGGATCGATGCCTTTGAGCATATCGGCCTCCTTAAAGTCGCACGCCGGTAGCGGCGTCGAAGATGTGGATGTGATCGGGGTCGGGTTTCAGGTGGATGGTTTGGCCTGCGGTGAAGGCGTGGCGCTCGCGGAAGATGGCGGTGACGTCTTGGCCTTCATAGCGCAGGAAAACCACGGTTTCGGCACCCGTTGGCTCGACCACTTTGACCTGCATTGGCAGGCCGTCGTTGGAGAGGATCAGATGCTCTGGGCGAATGCCGAGTTTGGCTTTTTGTGAGCCCGAAGGCCCGTCGAAACTTAGATTTCCTACAGACAGCTTGCCGTCTGTTATTTCAGCTGCGAGCAGGTTCATCGAAGGCGCCCCGATAAAGGTGGCGACGAATTCGTTGCAGGGGTTGTCGTAGAGCTCGAGGGGGGTACCGATTTGCTCGATGCGGCCTGCTTGCATCACCACGATACGGTCGGCAAGCGTCATGGCCTCGATTTGGTCATGGGTGACAAAGACCGTCGTGGTCTTCAGGCGTTGGTGCAGTTCCTTGATCTCGGTGCGCATCTGGATGCGCAGCTTGGCGTCGAGGTTCGACAGCGGCTCGTCGAACAAAAATACCTGTGGGTCGCGCACGATGGCCCGGCCCATGGCGACCCGTTGGCGTTGGCCGCCAGACAGATGGCGCGGCTTGCGGTCGAGGTATTCGGTGAGGCTGAGGATCTCTGCGGCTTCCTTCACACGGCGATCAATTTCGGCTTTGTCGGCCTTCGCAACCTTCAACGCAAAGCCCATATTCTCGCCCACGGTTTTATGCGGATAAAGCGCGTAGGTCTGAAAAACCATGGCGATATCGCGCTCGGAGGGGGGCAGGTTGTTCACCACGCGGGCCCCAATGGAAATGGTGCCGCCGTTGATCGGCTCCAGCCCTGCGATCATCCGCAAAAGCGTGGATTTTCCGCAGCCGGAAGGGCCCACTAGGGCGACAAACTCGCCATCGGCAATGTCGATGTTGAGCCCATGGATAACTTCCACAGCGCCGTACGACTTCCGAATTTCGTGTATCTTGACGTCCGCCACGCAGTACCTCCCCAAGGTCTCGAAATTTGATGCTAGCCAAAGGGGTCGACCCTGTCCACGCCCATCGAACGACTCCAGTTGACTTGAAGGAAGTATCGCCCATACTCAGTGTTCTGTGGGGGGCCTTTGGGTGCAGTCTATTCAATTAAATGCGAAAATTCTGACCCTTTCCGTTTTCCACGCCAAAACGATCAGATGTTTTCTGGGAGGATAAACGTGAAAGTTGATCTCTATAATTATATTGTCGCCGCGCAAAAGATGAACCGTCGGCAGATGCTAAAAAGCTCTGCGGCCCTTGGTGCGGTGGCGATGATGCCAAAAACCGCGCTGGCCGCTGCGCACAGCAATGTCCGCGCTGAAATTCTTAAAATTCCGGGTGTGGGCGCTGGCTCTCCAACCGACAGCGACTGGCAAAAAGTGGGCGAGTTGTGCCTTGGCGCAACCAAAGACAATGTCGCGGAAGGCGAGTTCGAGGGCGTTGAGCTGACCTTTATGGGGTTGAACAACCAAAACCTGCACAACTTCTTGTTCCGTGGATTTTTGAAGTCTTGGGAGGCCTATACCGGTGCCAAGATCAACTGGGTCGACCTCGCCCAGGCGGACTATAACGCGCGTCTGCAGCAGTCGATAGCGACTGGCACTGTGGATTTCGACATCATCGAGATGGGTGCGCCGTTTGAAGGGGATGTGCTTGGCAAAGGTCTGGCCTCGGAGATGCCGGACTGGGTCAAAGAGCAAATCGACATGGACGATTATGTGGATTATCTCAAAGAGCCGGTTGGCACATGGGACGGTAAAACCTACCGTGTCTCGATCGATGGCGACTGCCATACATTCTCGTATCGCAAGGACTATTTCGGCCCTGATGGCATCGGCGGAACAGAGGTTCCGACAACATGGCAAGAGGTCAACCAAGTCTCCAAGGATTTGATTGGCAAGGAAGACCCGCTGACAGGCTTGCCAGCACACGGCTACCTCGATCCATTGAAAGGCTGGGGCGGCTTCGGCTTTTACTTCCTTGAAAACCGCGCGTCGGCCTATGCCAAACACCCCAACAGCCCAGCATGGTTGTTCGAGCCAGAAACCATGAAACCCATGGTCAATAACCCGGCTTGGGTGCAGGCAATTCAAGACGTCATGGACCTGATCGAGGCGGATGCATACCCCACCGACCAAATCAATGCAGACCCCGGCACGACCGCGTTCCAGCAATTCCTTGCAGGTACCGGCTCGATGCTGATGTGGTGGGGCGATGTGGGCTCTTCGGCGCGCACCTCTGACACCTCCGTCGTTGGCGATGTGGTGGGCTTCGGCATCAACCCTGCATCCGAGCGCGTCTACAATGCACAAGCCGGCGCTTGGGAAGAAACCCGCAACGAGGCCCCCAATAGGGCCTATATCGGCTGGGGCGTTTACGTCATGGCCACGGTCGATGGCGACGAGAAGAAGAAGAAGGCGGCTTGGTCTGCAGCGGCCCACCTTGGTGGCAAGGATCTGTCGCTTTGGGCTTCGGCTTATCCGTCGGGCTTCCAGCCCTATCGGAACTCGCACTTCGACTATGATGAGTGGGAAGAAGCCGGCTATGACCGTGCATATGTCCAGGATTACCTCGGCTCCAACGCGGACAGCTACAACCACCCCAACGCGGCGATTGAGCCTCGTATTCCGGGCATCTTCCAATACTATTCGGTTGCCGAGGATGAGTTGGCGAAGGGCTATGCTGGTCAATACGGCTCCGCTCAGGAAACCGCAGACGCGATTGCGGCGGCTTGGGAGAAGATCACCGACCAGATCGGGCGCGACAGCCAGATTGCGGTGTATAAAGCCTCGCTTGGCCTGTGATAGGTGTTGAGTGAAATTAGAACGGGCGGCGTATTTACGTCGCCCGTTTCGACCTAAACTAACCCCTCAAACGGCGCGCCTGCTTTCTCTTGTTGCTCCGAACTGTCACCTTCTTAGGGTATATCTATGAATACTGAGGGCGATCTTCTTCACACTGTCACGGCAGACAACATCTCGGATGCCCGCAGGCGTCTGGGCAAGGCGATGGTCTGGGGCACGGCGCTGCTTTGCGCGGCGTTGGCCCTTTGGCAAATGGCGTTCGAGACGGGGCGCGTTGCCAGCGGCTTCGACAACTGGCGGCCGATTTTATACGCCTACGTATTTTGGGCGATCGCGCTGTGTGCGGCACAGGTCGTCGTAAATGGCGAGAAGGGCAAACGCACATTGTTTGTGCTGCCCGCCGCGTTGTTCGTCATCAGCCTCGTCGTCTTTCCGCTCCTGTTCGCGCTTTATATCTCGTTTACCGATTGGAACCTTGCCTCGCCCAACGGGCCGCAGCCCAATGGCTGGGACAATCTGATAGAGATGTGGAATGATGGATTTTACTGGAACGCGTTGAAAAATATGGTGTATTACGTTCTGGCCGTGAGCGTTGAGTACGTGATCGCGTTCGGCTTGGCCCTGCTGCTCAACGCGCAAATCCGCGCCCGAAAGTTCTTTCGTGTCGTGTTCCTTCTGCCCTTGATGCTGAGCCCTGTGGCCGTGTCATGGATGATCGGCAAGTCGATGCTGGAGGTTCGCTTCGGCCCCATTTCGCGCCTGATCCGTGAACTTGGCGGGGAGCCCAGCTTCTTTGGAACGCCCGAAATTGCACGGTTCATGATCATGGCGATGGATGCCTGGACGTTCATTCCCTTCATGATGATCATGCTTTTGGCAGGTTTGCAGGCGTTGCCGAAAGAGGTCATTGAGGCCTCGAAGGTGGACGGTGCGACCGGGTGGCAAAGTTTCAAAGAAGTCATCTTCCCGTTGATGCTGCCCGTATCTGTGACCGCTGTGGTAATCCGCATTATCTTCAAGCTGAAACTGGCTGACGTGATTATCAACGTCACATCTGGCGGCCCGGGAGGCGCAACGGATAGTGTCACCAGCTTCATCTTTCGGGAGTACCGAGACCGCTCCAATGTGGGCTACGGCACGCTGCTGGCGATGGTCTATTTGGTGCTTATCGTGATCTTCGTGACCTTGCTTTTGAAAGTGGTCAGCCGATGGATGGAGAGGCCTGCATGAGCGCTATTTTCAAAGATCACGACGCGGACCGCCAAGTTAATACCAAATGGTGGGCCAGCCGCATTGCGATCTATGCAGCGCTGCTGACCTGGACCGTTATTTGCCTGTTCCCGATTTTCTGGACAATCACGACATCCTTCAAACTCGCACCAGATGTGATGAAGGGCAACTTGATCCCGTGGTGGGACTTCACGCCAAGGTGGAAAGGTTGGGAGTCCATCGGACTGTCGCCGCGCCTGATCGGAGAGGTCTCGACGGTGCGCGAGGAGTTCCTCAAACGGTTCTGGAACAGTACCATCATCTCGATCTCGGCGTCGCTGTTGGCCGTCGTGCTGGGGTCACTGGCGGCCTATGGCCTGTCGCGCTTTAACTATCGGTTCGGGTTCATGAGGAACTCGGATATCTCGTTCTTCTTTCTCAGCCAGATGATCCTTCCGCCGGTGGTTTTAGCCTTACCCTTCCTCGTACTCTACAAATCCTTGGCGTTGCTCGACAGCCGGGTTGGGTTGATTTTGCTATACACTCTGATGGTCCTTCCCATCGTAATCTGGATCATGCGCGATCAATTCCATGGCATACCGATTGAGCTGGAGGAAGCGGCGCTTGTGGACGGCTTGGGCATCTGGGGCGCGTTCATCCAAATCGTTCTTCCCATCGCGCTGCCCGGCATGGTCGCCGCGTTTATTCTGTCGCTGGTGCTGTGCTGGAACGAGTACTTCTTTGCGGCCCTTTTGACGTCCTCTAATGCCTCGACGTTGCCCGTTATGGTGGCCTCGCAGACTGGCTCTCAAGGCATCAACTGGTGGTCGATGGCGGCATTGTCCTCGGCGGCAATCCTGCCTCTCATTTTTGTGGCTATAGTCCTTGAAAAGTACATCATCAAAGGCATGGCTGCAGGCGCGGTCAAGTAAGCTGCGAGGCGATGTCCTTTGTCTGCGCGTAGAGTTTGAGGAACAGCCCGTGGGCCTTATCATACGCTGGGTTGGGGCGTGCCGTGATCGTCTGTGCCACTGGGTTCCATCTGGAGATGTCTTCACGCTCAACCAACCCGACGGCAAGGGCCGCGAGGAACGCATCACCGTAGCTAGCGCCGGTCGTCTTTTCACACACGATCTGATCAATGCTAGTAATGTCGGAGGTGGCTTGTAGCCAGAGGGCGTTTTTGGTGCCACCGCCAACAGCGAGCAGGCGGCTTGGCGATTGACCGAGCTCCGCAAAGGTATCAGTGACGTGCCGGGTTCCGTGGGCGATACCCTCGATCAACGCACGGTACATGTCGCCGCGTGTATGAGTGAGATTGAGACCGAAGATCACGCCCTTGGCATGGACGTCGTGAATTGGGGTTCGCTCGCCTGAGAAATAGGGCAACATTAGCAGACCATTGGCGCCGGGGGGCGAGGTTTCGGCTTCCTCGGCCAAGGCTGGGAATGCAGTATCTTTGGGCAAATCCTGGGCGATCTGGTCGCGGAACCAATGGGTGAGTGTGCCAGAGGTGGCGAGGCCCGCCATGGAGGCATGCTCTCCCTTGAATAGCCAAGGCGCGTACCAGATGCGCGGATCCGAGACCTGAGACTGGGCGCGCAGGATGATGAAAATCGTCGAGCCGTACATCATCATCATGTCGCCGGGCTGGTCAACGCCAACGGAGAATGCCTCTGCTGCCGCGTCGATTGTGCCTGCTGTGACGGGGGTGCCAATGGCGAGGCCCGTCTGTGCTGCAGCGTTCTTGGTGATATGACCTGCGATCTCGTTTGACCACATCAGGCGGGGCAGTTTTTCGAGCGGGAGAATGTCGCCCGCAAGGTCCTCAACCCAAGACTGGGTGGCGATGTCGTAGAGCGGCGAGAAGTTGGCGGCGGTGTAGTGGTCGATCACCACCTCACCCGTCAGGCGCTGCACGAGGAAGCTGGTGGAGGTCAGGATATGCGAGGTTTGGGCGTAGATCTCGGGGCGGTTGCGCTTGAGCCATAGAATTTTAGGGCCGACGGACTGGGACGTTAAAGCATTGCCGCAGCGGGCGATGATGGTGTCCTCGCCAATACGGTCGGTCAGCTCGCGGACCTCTGTCTCAGCGCGACCATCAACGCCGTAGAGGACGCCGTTCATCAACGGAATGCCCTCTGCATCGACGGGCAGCATGCAGGGGCCAATCGCACTGCAGGCGATGGCTTTGATGTCTTTTGGATCGAAGCCACTCTCAGTCAAAAGCGCCTTGCAAACATGGACAAAGTCGCCCCACCAATCCTCTTCCGGTCGGTGCTCGGCCCAGCCGGGCTGTGGCACCAGCATTTCATGGCCCCGCGCTGCCTGGGCTTGGATCACTCCGGCCTCGTCCACCAAGACACCCTTGGTCTCATAGGTGCCGATATCAATGCCGAGCGTGTACGCCATCAGGTGTAATCATCCCGGTCGAGTGAAAAATCGGGGCCGATGTCGCTGAGGGCTGCATCTAACAGTCTGGTGAGGGCCGCGAGGTCGTCCAAATCACAGACTTCGCGGGCTGAATGCGAATAGCGCATCGGGAAGCCCATATCGATGGAGACGACGCCTTCGCCAACCAGCTGCACGTAGGACAGGTCTGTCAACACGCCCACTTGCGCGCTCCGCTGCAAGGGAATCCTGTGTACCTCCGCCGCGTGCTCAAATAAATGCACCATCGCGGGGTGCGGAATGACCCCGTTTAAGGTGCCGCGGCCGTGGAAGGAATAAAGGCTCATACCGGGGCCGCCACCCAGGACCATATCGCCCTTCACCGCCATGTCAGGCGTGTCCGTCGCAAGCATCAAATCAAGCTGGATCGCAATATCAGGCTGCAACTTCTGCGCCAAAGGCTGTGCCCCACGCAGGTTGAACTCCTCCAACACGGTGAACGCCAAATGCACGGGAGGGCCGCTTGTGCGTGCCTTCAACAGCTGCGCCATCTCTAACAAGACCGCGCAGCCTGCCCGGTCGTCGACGCTCGTGCCGGTAATCCGGTCATTTCCCAAGGCAGCCGCATGGGGTGCATAGACGACAGGCGTGCCAATGCGGATGCCGGCAGCCTCCACTTCTGCGGCTGAAACCAGTCCACTATCGACATATAACTCCGCATAGGGCGTAACCTGGTACTTTTCAGATGGCGCGGTCGCATGGTGGCTCTTATTGGCAATGATGCCCGGTACGTCGCAGCCTTCGCCCACGCAGATCAGAACTTCCTGTGCCGCCAAGGCGCGCTCTGGCACGCCGCCTAAACGTTCCAGCCGGATCAGCCCGTTTGCTTCGATCCGGCGTACGATGAAGCCGAGCTGGTCCATATGTGTGAACAGCATCACGCTTGGCCCTTGCCCCGGAAAATACGCCGTGAGATTGCCCAATCGGTCCGAGGTGCTTTCAACGCCGATGTCATCTAAACGCTGGCGCAGCGCACGCCGCACACGGTCCTCATGACCTGACAGGCCCGGAACCATCATCAACTCCATCAAGTTGCGTTTGATGCGATCCTTCATGCGCGGGCCGCGCTCGCACGGGCCATGAAATCGCGAGCGCGCTCCGGATCGATTGCGTTCCACGTGTCCCCATCGACCTTGAGCGATGAGCCGACGATGCACCCGTCCGCAATCGACAAAACATCGGCAACGGTGTCGTGCTTCACACCTGTATTCGCCATTACGGCCGTATTCGGCAGGACGGCCTTGACCGCCTCGAGGTCCGACAAGGCAGCAGCCTCCCCGGTAATTTGCCCCGAAACCAAGACGGCGTCAGGGATCGACGAAAACACTGCACTTCGCGCCCGGTCGGGCAAAGAGCGCTGGTCGAGCGAATGGGCGAATTCCGCACAGACATTGTAAAGCATCGCCATGTCGGAACGCCCCAGCCGGTCGCGGTAGCGCATGGCCTTTCCGGCATCCGGCGTCCATGACCCCATGTCGGACGCGTAAGTCCCGGTAAATATCTCCCGAACAAACGCGGCTCCGGTTGCGGCCCCCAAGGCAATACTCGACATCGGATCCCATAGGACATTCACGCCAAACGGGACGGTGATCTCAGACTTCAGCTGCCCGATGATGGCGGCCATGGTGGCAGTTGAGGCTGTATCAACCTCAAATTCATAGGGCCGGTCGTTCTCATTTCCAAACATAACTGCATCAAAGCCTGCGTTTTGCAGCGCCAGCAGGTCAGCCCGTGCCGCGGCGACCAAATCAGTGGACGGATCAAAAAGCGGGGAGCCCGGCAGCGCCCCAATATGCACCATGCCGATCACCGGCTTGGTTTTTCCGAACACCTGTTTGAAATTTGCCGTCATATTGCGTCCCCTTTGCACCAAGACTATGTCCACCGACCTGTTCACGCAAAGAGAAATCGGGCTATGCTTCCGTCACAGATAGAGGAGACCACGATGGGATTGAAGACACGGCACTGGGACCGCCTTGGCAATGGCGGGTTAACATTCACCGAACTAGGGTTTGGGACAGCCCCATTGGGCAACCTCTACAAGGCGATTTCTGACGATGAAGCCCGCGCGACACTGGACGCCGCGTGGGATGGCGGTGTGCGTTATTTCGACACTGCGCCGCTCTATGGACTTGGCCTGTCCGAAACGCGGCTGAACCCGTTTCTGCGCGACAAACCCCGCGATGAATATGTGTTGTCTTCGAAGGTGGGTCGCCTGATCCAAGCTTGCGCGCCAGAATATCGCGCAGGGGTCGGCAAATGGTTCCACGTTCCCCAGCGGCGCGAGCAATTTGACTACAGCTATGACGGGGTGATGCGGTCGTTTGAGCATTCGTTTTCCCGGCTCGGGGTGGACCGGATCGACATCCTCTATGTCCATGACCTTTGCGTGTTTTCCCACGGCTCGAAAGAGGCCTCGGATATGCGGATCGAAGAGTTCTTTGGTGCTCGCGGTTATGACGCAATGGTTTCCTTGCGAGATCAGGGCTTAATTCGCGCGATAGGGGGCGGCATCAATGAATGGGAGGTCTGCCAGACGTTGGCGGAACGCGGCGATTTCGATCTGTTTTTATTGGCAGGTCGTTACACGCTACTGGAGCAAAAGGCGCTCGACAGCTTCCTGCCACTTTGTGAGGCACGTGGGATTGGGATCGTGACGGGTGGGCCTTATAATTCAGGGATTCTGGCTACCGGGGCAAAGCCTGGCGCATTCTACAACTATGATCCTGCGCCACGGAACATCATCGAGCGGGTGAATGCCGTTGAGGCGGTTTGTACTGATCATGGCGTGCGCATGGTCGATGCCGCGTTCCAATTCCCACTCTTGCACCCGTCGCATGTCACCGTAATCCCTGGCGGGCAAGGCGTGGCAGAGATGAAGGGCAATCTTCAAGCGGCTCAAGCGGAAATTCCGGCAGCCCTTTGGGCAGAATTGAAGGCCAAGGGCCTTCTGCGTGAAGACGCGCCCACATGAAAATCGACTCGCATCAGCATTTTTGGCAACCTGCACGCGGAGATTATGACTGGATGCCAAAAGACAATCCAGTTTTGAGCCGGGCGTATCGTCCGTCTGATTTAGCGCCCAGTTTGGAGCGCCACGGGATCAACGGGACGGTCGTGGTTCAGGCCGCTGCTACTGTGTATGAGACGGAATATATGCTTGGATTGGCAGATGCGACGCCCTCGATCAAAGGCGTTGTGGGGTGGATTGATTTCGAGGACCCGACCCATCTGGCGCAGCTGACACGCTTGTCGCAGCATCCAAAGTTCCTCGGGGTGAGGCCGATGATTCAAGACATCCCGGATGTGGACTGGATGCTCCGGGAAGATGTGCAATGGGCCTACCGCGCGATCATCGATTTGGACCTGACTTTTGATGCCCTTGGCTTCCCGCAACACCTGATCAATTTCGCGAAATTGATGAGCCGCTACCCGGAGATGCGCGTCGTCTATGACCATTGCATGAAGCCCCAAATTCGCGACCAGAGAACAGGTAAAGATGCGCTCTCTGAGTGGTCGGACGGCATGTCTCGCTTGGCGGAGGAGACGACCGGGTGCTGCAAATTCTCCGGCTTAGTGACCGAGGCCGACGAGGGCTGGACCATCGAAGATTTGCGTCCCTTTGCCGAGCATGTGCTGCGCGCTTTTGGTGCTAGCCGTGTCATGTGGGGGTCGGATTGGCCGGTATGCCGGTTGCAGGCTGAGTACGGCGATTGGCATGACGCGGCGCAGATGTTGACAGATGACCTGTCTGAGGACGAGCGTGCCGATATCTTCGGTGGAACCGCCGCACGGTTTTACCGTCTGGCTTGAGCTTTCATAAAGGCAGCGACGTCATCCTTCCTGATCGCGGTTCTTGCATCTAAGCCCGAGGCCACATGCAAGGCCGCCGCCGCTTGCGCAAAACCGATAGCCTCTGAGATATCCCTCCCATCTGCCACGAGCGCGGCAAGGGCGCCAACGAACATGTCTCCGGCGCCGTGCGTCGAGATCACATCGACCTGATAGCCCGGTGTATGCTCCCCTTGAAAAGAAACGCCGTCTGCGCCGAGGGTCGTGAGAGTTTCGATCGAAGGTCCGAGGTCCGCGTAAAACTCCGCCTCGACACGGTTCACGATCAGCAGATCAACGGCCTCGACCAACCCATCCGGGAGCGCGCGCGCCGGAGCCGCGTTCAGCCAGACCTGAGCTCCGGCCGCCTTCGCCTTGCGCGCCACGGCCAAATTCACGTCTTGTGGGATTTCATTTTGCAACACCACCAGAGAGACGCCGTCTGGAACAACCACTTGATCAGCGATGACATGCAAATTGGCCGCCGACACGATCACCGCGCCGTAGTCGCCATCGGCGTTCACAATAGCGGCGCTCATCCCGCTCGGCCCAGGATCACGCTGTAGCTGAGACAGCTCAGCGCTGCTCGCCTCGAGCGTCTCGCGGATCATGTCGCCGAAACGGTCATTGCCTGCGCGTCCCGCGAAATGCACATGTGCGCCCATGCGCGCTGCGGCGATTGTTTGATTTCCGCCTTTTCCGCCGAACACATAATCCACGTTGCTGCCAGTTACGGTCTCATCAAGGCCGGGCAAGTGTGGCGCGCGTAGCACCACATCCAGATGGAGTGATCCTACGATGAGCAAGCTCACGTCAACATCGCCGCCTGCACCAAGCGCATCGCAACTGGCGCGTCCTGACGCGAAATGGCCTCTTGGAGCTCTTTGTGCGCAACCAGCTTTGCCGCCTTTGCGCGCAGGCGCTGAACGACCTCGATATTCGTCCGGGCCTCTTCCACAGGATCAAGGCCGGAATGGTCGGGGAAGGTGTCGAAATAGATTGCACCGCGATAGCCTGAGCGCTCCAGCTCGACGAGCAATTCAACCGTCTGAATGGGGTGAACAGCGCCGACCATCAAGCCGTTATCCCACTTGCCGTAGCCGTCGTTGAGGTGCACCCCAAGGATGCGCGAGTGGCGGGCGACCAGTGCGGCGGCGAAGGCGGGCATCTCGTCGGCATAGAGTACATGGGCAAAGTCGAGTGTGACGCCGGTGTTGTTGCGCCCAATTTCTTTGATGGCCAGAAGCGTCGTGGCGGCGTCCGGCATCAAGGCATAGGCGCGTGGTTCGTTGGGCTTGTATTCCAGAGCGATGTCGAGGGCTGGGTTGTGATCGGCAACCTCTATCATCGCCTCAATCGTGTCGCCCCAGGCCCGTGCATAATCCATCTGGAACGAGTAATCGAACCCGTCCTGTCCCATCCAAAGCGTCATCAGATCGCCGCCCATCTCTGCCAAAACATCCAACCCGCGTTTCGTCTCGTCAATCGCGGCGCGGCGCACCTTGGCATTGGGATGGGTAAACGCACCCAATTTGTAACCGGGATCCGTGTAGTAACGCATCGCCATTCCATTGAGGGTCATGCCTTGGTCATCCAACGCGCGCGATAAATCAGCGGGGCTGTCTTCAATAAAGTGATCAGGATAGTTGAGATCGGCGGCATTCAAACCTGCGCTGGCCGCCCGCGCCAAAAGGTCGGCGGTCGTGACGCTGTTTTTGCCGGGCCAGTAGTCGGCGGCACCAATCTTGAAAGCGTTGAGACGTGCGGCGAAGCGGGGGGAGTAATTATCGGCCATGGTGAAAACTCTAACCGCCAACAGGCTTGTGAAGCAATTGCGTTAGATCGCCCACTGAAGCGAATTCAAGAGAAACGTACATTTAGCAATCAGGTCCACCTCTCTAAGCGCCCAGTGTGACCTATGCTGCAAAGAGCAAATTTCGTTGCTAAGAGTGGAGAGCAGACGTTCCCTTTCTGATCGGATTGCCAAATACCCGCAAACCCGAACTGGCGTAGCGGAAATGGAAATCCTGCCGCTTCCATGATATATCAAACACGAGTGGTTGGTGGATCGGCAAGATCGTCTGGTCTGCTCAATACCTTTTTGGAGGTGGCGCATTGCAATCAAATTCATCAGATTTTTCGGCAGCCAGTGGCAATGGCTACGAACTGCAAATGGGGCGTTTCAGTCGCTTACTTGCCCCAAAGTTCCTAGATCTCATTGAGTTTGAGGAAAGTAGCCATATCCTCGATGCCGGATGCGGTACAGGCGCACTGACATCGGAAATCTTGCGCCGCACCAAAACCGCAAACATCACCGGCATCGATATCTCTGAGGCATATGTTGAATACGCCACCGGTGAAATTTCGAACCCACGTGTGTCGTTCAAAGCAGCTGACCTAACTGCGCTTCCGATGTTGGATGAAACATTTGATCATGTGGTGTCTCAACTCGTCTTGAATTTCGTTCCAAACACCAGCGTGGCGCTTTCTGAACTCTTGCGCATCTTGAAGCCCGGCGGCCGCCTGGCGGTTGCCATTTGGGATGTAAGAGGCGGCCTCGTATTCAATCGCTTCTTCCTGGACACAGCTGCAATGCTGGATCCGGAGGCCAACGAACTCAGAAAAAAGAACTTCACGCGACCGCTCACGCGGCCGGGCCATCTGGAAGCCGCGTTACGGTCCGCGGGCGCCGCCGAAGTTCAAACCGGTGAAATCCACATCCGGACCGAATTTGCATCTTTCGAAGACTATTGGAGACCCTTCGACGGCACAGACGGCCCAATTCCAGCGTACCTGTCAAAGAGGCCTGCTGATCTGAAGGGGCAAATTAAGGCTGCCGTTCGAGATGCCTTTCTGGACGGTGAAGCCGACGGGCCACGCTCATACGCAGCAACAGCCTGGGTTGCGTCAGGGCGACGGCGATAGAGCGTGTAAAACCTGCTTTTGATGAGGTTACGTCGACCAGTTGAGCCCGCCCGGCATAGCTGAGGTCGGTTACGCGTCGGCATAACCAAGGGGCATTGGCTTTCTAGCGCTGCCTAAAGGCTTGGACGCGAGCGCACGATGTTATCCTGCATGTTCTCTGCGGTCCAAAGCTCATAGGGAGATTTTGGCGCCCAGATACAATC
Organism: uncultured Boseongicola sp.; assembly: GCF_937988555.1. Classification (NCBI taxonomy): domain Bacteria; kingdom Pseudomonadati; phylum Pseudomonadota; class Alphaproteobacteria; order Rhodobacterales; family Paracoccaceae; genus Boseongicola; species uncultured Boseongicola sp. Next base: position 15,151 of record NZ_CALJXO010000013.1, read on the forward strand.
TTTGAGCAGATAGAGGGTGGACGCTACGAAAGAGAAAGCAACGCCGCCAAGGAAAAATCCAAGGGCATAAGACATAACGGGCCTCAAACTAGTTAAACTACAGCCATTAACCTATCGGAAAAAAACTGACCCAATTATGACGAGTTTGGGAAATTTTTACGCAGGCGGCGCGGTTCACATTTGACGCAGAACGGACAGCTAACCGGCGGAGCACTTGAAAGGAGGTTGAGGGTGGCGCGCGAGAGGACGAACTGTCGCTCGGAGCCCAAAATTGGGTTTTTCCGCAAACCGAAGAATATCAGCTTTTTTGCGGCAACCAAAACGCAAGCTATCAGAGGTCGGTCAAGGTTCCCAAAGCGCGTTCTGCGGCAAATGCGATGGTTTCCGACACAGTCGGATGGGCATGGATAGACATCGCAACGTCCTCAAGCGTCGCACCCATTTCGATGGCCAACGTGCATTCGGCGAGCAATTCACCTGCGTTTGATCCAATCAATGTAGCGCCGAGAATGCGGTGCGTATCGGGGCAATAGACCAGTTTCGTGAGCCCGTCGCCGCCACCCGAGGCAAGATTACGGCCGCTGGCGGCCCACGGAAAGCTGGAGGTCTTGTGGGCAACGTCTTTGGCTTTCGCCTCTGCCGCAGTGAGACCAACCCAGGCGAGCTCTGGGTTGGTGTAGGCGACCGAGGGGATCAGGCTGGTCTCGAGGGCCGCTGCGTGGCCGCACGCCGCTTCGGCGGCCACATGACCCTGGTGGGTGGCACGGTGGGCGAGCATGGGATTGCCGGTCACATCCCCGATCGCAAAGATGTTGTCCACGTTGGTACGGCCGGAGGCATCGACGGGGATGATTCCGCGACCGTCGATCTCAACGCCCGCCTTTTCGGGCGCCACTTTCGGGCCGTTCGACCGCCGTCCGACAGACTGAATAACCGCACCTGCCGTGAGCTTGGCTTCGAGGCCGCCCTCGCAGTTGAGGATGATTGACTTTTGGGTGGCCTTGACGGCGATGACCTTGGTCGTTGTGTGGATTGTGACACCTTGCGCTTCAAGCGCGGCATGTAAGATTTGGACTGCTTCCGCGTCCGCACCGGGAGCAATCTGGTCCGCGAGTTCGACGATGGTGACATTTGCTCCGAGGGCGCTGTAAACAGTGGCCATTTCCAGCCCGATAATGCCGCCGCCGACAATGGCCAGATCCTGTGGCACTTCGCGTAGCTCCAGCGCTGCTGTACTGTCCCAGATGCGCTTATCCTCGGGCCACCCGGGCAGTGTAACCGGGGCAGAGCCGACGGCGATCACCGCTTGGTCAAAGGTCCAAGACTCGCCATCTATGTCCAGCGTCTTGACGTCGGTGAAGCTCGCAGTGCCGCGGATCGTCTGCACCTTGCGACGCTTGGCAAGCCCGGTCAGCCCGCTGGTCAACGTGCCGACGACGCTATCCTTGCGGTCGCGTAAGGCGTCAAGGTCGATTGATGGCGCGGAAAAGGCGATGCCCCAGTCTGACATCTCATGCGCTTCTCGTATGATTTGCGCCGCATGAAGCAGCGCCTTGGAGGGGATGCAACCTTCGTTGAGGCAGACCCCGCCAAGCGTGGCGCGCGGATCGACGATCACCACTTTACGGCCCAGATCAGCGGCGCGGAAGGCACAGGCATAGCCACCGGGCCCAGCCCCGATCACGATCAAATCGGCATGGTTGGACATAGGTCTCTTCCCTTAGATCATCATCCTGCGCGGATCGCCCAGAAGGCCCGCGAGGTACGTCACAAAGCGCGCGGCCTCGGCCCCATTTATGACGCGGTGGTCATAGCTGAGATCAAGCGGCACCATCGGCACCGGCTGGAACGCCTCACCATCCCACACGGGTGTCACCTCGGTACGGGTGAGACCGAGAATGGCGACCTCGGGCGGGTTCACGATGGGGCTGAAGGCGGTGCCGCCGATGCCGCCAAGATTGGAGATCGACATCGACGCGCCGCCCATCTCGTCTGGCCCCACTTTGCGGGCCTGAGCGCGAGTGGCGAGGTCGGTGATCTCCGAGCCGATCTGCCACAGACCCTTGAGGTCGGCATCACGGATCACAGGGACCATCAGGCCATGGGCAGTGTCAACGGCAATTCCAATATGCACAAAGTCCTTGAGAATCAATGTTTTGCCATCTGGCGTGAGCGAGGAATTGAAGCGTGGAAACTCCCGCAGGGCCCGCGCCAATGCTTTCACTTGAAACGCAAGTGCTGTGAGTTTGACGTTTCGCGCCTGCGCCTCGGGCTTGAGCTCCCGTCGCAGGGCTTCAATGGCGGAGACATCCGCGCGGTCATGGTGCGTGACCTGCGGGATCATCGCATTGGCGGCGGCAAGGTTGCCCGCCGCGACCTGCGCGAACCGGCTGAGCGGTTCTTCGGTCACGGGGCCGTATTGGGCGTGATCCACGTCCCAATAGGTCGTGTGACTGTTCTGCACCGGAGCAGTGCCGCCGCCCGAAAGGTCTTCGCGGGCGATAGTTGTGCGGCCCAGATCGCGGGCAAGCTTTTCGAGGTCGATACCTTTCTCGCGAGCGAGGGCACGTATCGATGGGGCTGCGATGACGTCAGACATATCGCCCCTCACCAACTGGCCGAGATATACTGGGTTTCCATGAATTCGAGCATGCCTTCATGCCCGCCTTCACGGCCCAGGCCGGATTGCTTGACCCCGCCAAAGGGCGCCGCCGGATCGGATACGAGGCCACGGTTCAGGCCGACCATGCCGTATTCCAGCCGCTCGCAGACTTGCAACGCGCGCTTCATATCTTCGGAAAAGACGTAGGCTACGAGGCCATACTCGGTATCATTGGCGCGGCGGATTACATCCTCTTGTTCAGTGAATGTCTGGATCGCGGCGACGGGGCCAAAAATTTCGTCATGCACGCACTCAGAGTCTTCCGAAACGTTCGACATCACCGTGGGCGGGTAGAAAAAGCCCGTGCCATTCGGCGTGGTGCCGCCACATTCGATCTTGGCGCCCTTGGCGACTGCATCGGCCACGAAAGCCACGACCTTGTTGCGGGTATCGGCATTCACAAGTGGGCCTACGTCAACGGACGGGTCCGTGCCGTCACCGACCTTGAGCGCAGACATAGCGGCGGTGAATTTGGCGGTGAAGGCCTCAGCCACGTCCGCATGCACATAGATACGGTTGGCGGCGGTGCACGCCTCTCCAAGATTGCGCATCTTAGCGAGCATCGCACCTTCGACGGCCAGGTCGATATCGGCGTCCTCAAAGACGATCAACGGTGCGTTGCCGCCCAGTTCCATCGCCGGCTTCAGCACCTGATCGGCGGCGGAATGCAGCAGTTTTCGACCTACGCCGGTGGACCCGGTGAAAGACACAACACGCACGCGCGGATCATGCAGCATGTGATCGACGAGGGCGCCTGTGCGCTTGGAGGGCAGGACGTTGACCAGACCCCTGGGCACACCAGCCTCTTCCAGAAGCGGCATCAGCGCTAGCATGGTCAGCGGCGTTTCCGAGGCAGGCTTGATGATGACCGCGCAGCCAGCGGCCAGCGCAGGCGCGATTTTGCGGGTCCCCATGGCAGCGGGGTAGTTCCAGGGCGTGACCAAGACCGCAAGGCCTGCAGGCTTGTGTTGCACAATGATGCGCGCGCCTGATGCGGGGGCGTGGGTGATCATGCCGTCGGCGCGCACAGCCTCTTCGGCGAACCAGCGAAAGAACTCTGCGGCATAAGTCGCCTCGCCTATCGCGTCGGTGCGCGCTTTGCCGTTTTCCAGCGTAATGAGATGGGCGATGTGGTCGCGCTTGGCGATCATCAACTCCCACGCCTTGCGCAGCACTTCCGACCGGTGACGGGGCGTCTGAGCGGCCCACTCCTTCATTGCGGCTTCTGCGGCATCAAGGGCCGCGTCGGCGTCAGCGATTTCGGCAGAGGCGACAGAGGCGATGACCTCCTCGGTGGCAGGGTTGATCACGTCGAAGCGCTCGCCGGAAGCACCCGCGCGCCATGTGCCGTCGATATAGAGATCGGTGCAGTCCATTTCGGTCTCCAATTGGTTAGAGCAGGTGGCGGAGCGGTTGCTCCATCCGGCCCGCGAAGTTGGAAAGAAGCGCGATAGCGTCGGTTGCGCCAAGTTGTCCGCTTGCGAATTCGAGGGTAATGGTCAGGCCGTTCCCTTTGCGGGTGAGGGTCAGCGTCGGGACGTCCTCGGCGCCGATCTGCACGGTCGTGATTGCCGTGAACCGCAGGTCGCGCAGACGTATCTGGGGGGCGTCCTCGCTGGCTTTGGTTGCACTAAGTTGCGCAGATGCAGCGTAGGTCTTGGTATTGCCAAAGCTTTCGATCGCGGCGATGGCATCCGTGCCCATGCTGGCGGCACACAGCCCCGCCAGAAGGGCCGAAGTATCAGTAAGCTTGGCGCTTTCAGCGGCCCAGGCTGCGAAGGCAGTAAAGCCTTCTGTCGGAATCTCCGCGGTCAGCCTGCTTGCGGCCTGAGCAGTGCGATCTGCCGAAGCAACATCAACAGGCAGGGCCTTGAGTTTTTCAAGATCCTTGACATGGAACGGCTGAGGAAGCCCTGCGGCAACAAGGCGTCCCAGATCAAGGCCATGCTCACGCGCCAGACGTCGTGCTTTCGGCGAGGCAAGAATGCGCCCGCCCGTTGCGGGATGAGGGGCCGTCTTGGCAGGTGCCGGTTTAGTTGCAGCAGGCGGTTCTGACTCGGTCTTTGTCGGGGCTGCGGCAGGGGCGGCAGAAGCCTTACGTGTAATCGGGTTGGCTGGGACTTCGGCGCTGATAATAGCAATAGTCTGCCCTACCGGAACCTCTTCGCCCGCTTCCGCGAGAAGGGCCGCGACGTAGCCAACGGCGCCCGCGTTGACCTCAACGACGCTTTTATCGGTTTCTACCTCAAAGAGCACGTCATCGGCGGCGACTGCATCGCCGGCGGCCTTATGCCACGTGACAAGCAGACCTGTGTCTTGCGCCATGCCGAGCGTCGGCATGATGACGTCTTTGCCTTCTGGGAGATCATCTGCGGCACCGTCGGACGCAGGGCTCGGATTTTCGGCGCTGTCGGAGATCCTGGCGATTACGTCGCCCACAGGCACATCTGTGCCTTTGTGAGCCGTCACATCTGTAAGGAAGCCTGCGCCCTGCGCCTCGACCTCCATCGTCGCCTTGTCGGTCTCGACCTCAAAAAGCACATCGCCCTTGGCCACAGCATCACCTGGCTGCTTGTGCCAGGCAACGATCTGGCCGGTCTCTTGCGCCATACCGAGTGCTGGCATGATGACGTCAAGCGGCATCGATCATCTCCCCCGCGACCAGCATCCGCGCCTTTTCTGCGACACCTTCTGGC
>NZ_CALJXO010000014.1:0-4621 GCF_937988555.1 uncultured Boseongicola sp.
GAGATGGTGATGCCTGGCGACAACGTGTCGTTCACGGTTGAGCTGATCGCACCTATCGCGATGGAAAACGGCCTGCGCTTTGCGATCCGCGAAGGCGGCCGCACTGTTGGGGCTGGTGTCGTCTCGAAGATCATCGATTAATCGGTGTTTGCGGCTGCCCGAGGCCAGCCAAAAAAATAGCTAGGCCCGCGCCGAAACGCGCGGGCTTTTTTTGCATTAAAGATCGCGTTTGTGGTCCGATTACAGAATATTGCGGACGCTGGAAACGTCAGCTTCGCCGAATTTCTCGGTATAACCCCAGAAGTATTCGACAAGGCGCACAAGAAGGCTGGAAGTATTGCTTTGAATGATTGGTGTCAGCGAAGTGTCAGCCGCCTTGCAGGCGAAAGTGTCGATCATCGGAGATGTTTGAGCGTCTAGCATTTTTAACCTCATTACTTTAGCTGATGTTTGTCTTAAACCTATGGTGGCGCACGGCCCCGTGCTTGAACGAACGCTTGCCAATCGCTTGGAACTTCGCTTTTCAGATGCACCCGCTTGTCTTTGATCTACGTGTTCGGCTGATCGAAAACCGCTCACGCGTGGTGCCAAAAGACGAATTGATCGAGGTCGTCTGGCGTGGTCGAGTGATGTCCGATGGGAGCTTGAATTCGCGGGTGAACGCGGCTCGGCGCGCCTGGGGGGCACTGACGAGGTCTAGGCGGTGACCAAAAAGAGGCTTTCGCTTTGTGGCCGATGTCATTTCTGCGAGCGAACGAGCGCACGATACTCAAACAGTCGTGCAGTCTCAGCCTGAAAGAGGTCCATCCCCAACCGTCTTGCCGTTCAGCAACCTCGGGGTTTATAGACCATATGAGTTTCTTGCTGATGGCCTAACGGAAGACGTTGTTACCGCGCTTTCTTTGGGACCGACCGCAGTACGACATTTGCCCTGAAATCCGAAAAACCGACCCAGGTAAAGTCGCGGAGGAGATGGGTGTTCTCTATATTCTCCTAGGTCGCGTTCAAAGCTCTGGAGTCCGGATACGGGTGAATCTCCGACTGCTCGACACCGAAGCCGGTTCGCAGCTGTGAAGTGAACGCGACGATCGGGATCTGACCGATATCTTCGAGGTTCAGGATGAGCCAACAGAACGCTTTGTAGGGCATCTATCGCCCGAGCTTTGCGCGGCCGAGCACGCGCGCCTGAAACGCTGTCATCCCAAAGTCCTCGATGCGTGGGAATGCTTCGTCAATACGTTGCACCACTATGGTCAGCGGTCGCAAGAGGGCAGCAAGGCCGCGATCGAGCTCCGTAAAGCAGGCGATATTGGTTGATCCTGACTATTCTCAGGCACCTGGGCTTTATGCGACCATCCTTGCATGGCGGACGATCCAACATTGGGACCCAATGGAGCCCACACTGCAAACGGCCCGTGCGGCCTCTGATCGCGCGTTGCTTGCGGATTCGAATGACCCGTGGGCCTCAATCGGGCGTAAATACGTTTCGATCTTTGCGCGTGAGGGCGACGCCGCCATTCTCAAATATGGTCGCCCCGTCGATCTCAGCCCGAATTTTGCATATGCCCGGGGATTGCGGTTCTGTCGCTTACGCACAGCAAAAAAGCCCTTGCGCTTGGTCCGCGCGATACTTTCATCTTTAAATTCTATCTGTATCTATCAATCGCGAAATTCCAGGCCGGTAACTACAAGGCTTCCGCGACTGCAGCGGAGAAGGCCATCCAGTTGAAGCCAGCTCATCCAAGTTCTCATATGTTTAGACCTGCGAGCTTTGCTCTCGCTGATGAAGCAGAACTGGCAGGTGCTGCGGATCGCGAGTTTCTTGCCCTGGTGCCGCACGCCCGCGTATCGCAGATTCAGGAATCAATCCAAGGATCGGCTAGGGTTTTCAGATGGGTTTCGAAAAGCTGGGCTGCCAGAATTGCGACTGCGCGCGAACTTGATACGCCTAGCAATCGATTGCGGCCTAAGAACCCGCTTGATTCCAAACCCACGAGCGTCTAACCACACCCTTGGTCTTAGGGGTTTAGCTCAGTTGGTAGAGCATCGGTCTCCAAAACCGAGGGTCGTGGGTTCGAGTCCCTCAGCCCCTGCCAAGACCTCCACTTCACAAAATCCGCGCGGTGCGCCACTACACCTGAACGCGTCGCAGCCAAGGGTTGAAACCCGGCGCGGGAGCGCGTATCTGCACCTTCGATCTGACAAAGAGTATTCTAATGGCTAATCCGCTTCAATTCGCCCAGCAAACACGCGCCGAAATCGCCAAGGTCGTTTGGCCATCGCGTCGCGAAGTTGTGCTGACCTCGTCAATGGTCTTCCTGCTGTCGATATTGACGGCTGCGTTCTTCTTTCTGGTCGACTTTTTGATCCGTCAGGGCCTGCAAGGCATCCTGTCAATGTTCGGCTAAAACGCTGGCCTGGCCCGTTCGGGCTTGCTTTTCTTCCCACGGGCACTTGAATTCCGGCGGCCTCATCGGTATTGCCACTGATGTTGAGGCGTGCACAGAGTTGCACGCCCCTTTTATTTCCGGGCGACCGGACAAAGCGACAAAGGACGGACAGACCCATGGCGAAGCGCTGGTATTCAGTAAGCGTGCTCTCAAATTTCGAAAAGAAAATTGCTGAGCAAATCCGTCATTCCGCGATTGATTCCGGGCTTGAGGAACAGATCGAAGAAGTTCTGGTCCCGACCGAAGAAGTCATCGAAATCCGTCGCGGCAAGAAAGTCACTGCGGAGCGTCGCTTTATGCCCGGCTATGTTCTTGTCCGCATGGAAATGTCCGACGAAGGCTATCACTTGATCAACTCGATAAACCGCGTCACCGGCTTTCTTGGTCCGCAGGGGCGTCCGATGCCAATGCGCGACAGCGAAGTGCAGGCGATCCTTGGTCGCGTTGAAGAAGGCGAAAGCGGAGCGCCGAAGCTGCTTATTTCGTTCGAGATTGGCGAGAAAGTCAAAGTCAACGACGGCCCGTTCGAAGATTTCGACGGCACTGTGGAAGACGTCGACGACGACAACCAGCGCCTCAAGGTGTCGGTGTCGATCTTTGGCCGCGCGACCCCGGTCGAGCTGGAGTTCACGCAGGTGTCTAAGCAGACATAAGTCTGGCGACGCTTACTCAGTCACAAGCGCAAGCCTGTCCAGCCAGTCCCTGATCAGGGACTGGAACACTTCCGGGCGCTCCCATGCCACGGCGTGACCTGCTGCATCAAGCACAGCAAGGCTGGCGCGCGGGTACTGTGGCAATAGGTCGATCCCGTCCAGATACCCCGACATGCTGTCTTGCCGACCGAGAATGATCACGGTTGGCCCATCATGGCCGGATGTCTCGCCGTTCATCTCGTTTGAAAAGTGGAATGCGCTGAAGACACGCTGCTCTTGTGCGTGGTCATACAGGGCAACTGCAGGAATGTTACTGCGCTCCGCCATATCGAGAGGTCTTTGGTTCTGAATGACCATTAAATTGTCGAACCGATCGATCTGGTTCTCGGCCAAACCCTCGCGCAGTGATGGGTCCGCGACCAGAACCTCATGAGCTGGCAGCCGTGCGGGATCGCTGCCCGGCGCGCCACCCGGCACGACCAGGCCAAGCCCCAGAACCAGCTCGGGACGGCGGCTGGCCATGCCGCTGGCGAGATAGCTGCCGCGACTTTCGCCAATGACGCCGAAGCGCTGGCCCGGCAAAAGAGCGTCGGCAAAGGTGACCAGAGCGTCCAGCACATCGTCCATCGAGCGGATCGTGCCCTGCGGCGGGCTAGCCCCGTGTCCGGGTAGATCGACATAGACACGCTGCCACCCGCCCAAAGTTTCGAACACTGGCTCAAGGCTTTCCATCATATGGCGGTGATCAAGGCGCACACCATGCAGGATCAACAGCGGTGTTCCGTGTCCAACGATGACATGGTTCAGCATGCAGGGGTCTCCTATGCCGGCGGCAGCGGCCTCGGTTTGCCGTCCTCGTCGATAGCGACGAACGCAAAATTGCTTCGGTTACCTTTTCGCGTGCGCCAAAACGATCCCGCAAAACCCAGGCCTCCAATCCAACGCCCATTGACGTCCGGCCTTCGCGCTCGATCCTTGCATAGACACCACAGAATGGCACCGAGATGGACCGGACGAATGAACTTCATTGCGTCCACGGCCACAGTCGCTACATGCTCCCGACCGCGCTGCCCGCAGGGATATCCATCTGCGACAAAACCCAGCCGCCAAAGATGTCGCCCGAGACGTTCACATCCGCGGGCATGGCAAGCGTGCGCAGGGACAGATCGCCTTTTGGTGCAATATCGTCGGTCATTGGTGGTCCCCTTTCGGGTATCGCTGGGCATCACGGTCGGAATTTCCACCCATGATTTCAGCGCGAACGCCCTAGAATCGCTTGCAATACACATCGCCTCGATATACGCGTCGCCAGTCCCCGAAAAGGGATTCCCATGTGGGAGGCGATGGCATCGCGATGTCCCAAGCCGCACCACATCGACATAGCTGTTCAGACGCGTCTGAAAAGCGTTGCAAAAAGGAGATGGCCAATGGCCAAGAAAGTAATCGGGCAACTGAAGTTGCAAGTGCCCGCCGGACAAGCAAACCCTTCACCGCCGGTTGGACCGGCGCTGGGTCAGC
>NZ_CALJXO010000015.1:0-4242 GCF_937988555.1 uncultured Boseongicola sp.
TTCCAAAGGAAATCCTCAACAACTTCGATCCGGAATATTGGTCCCCCGCGCCACTCCACACTTCGGCCGCCGTCCCAGCACCGGCGCCGATAGATGTGTCAGCGCGCATGCGGGGAATGTGGGGCTAGGCAATTCGCCAAAAGTAAGAAAAGGGCCGTGGCCGACCTGAACTTCAAGGGGGCCTATTTCGTCACCTGCGCTGTGGCGAAGGGTTAGATCGCGGCGGGCAAGCCGGGTAGCCTTATCAACATTTCCAGCCAAATGGCCCACGTCGGGGGGATTGACCGCGTGGTCTATTGCGGTGCCAGACATGCAATTGAAGGTTTTACAAAAGCGATGGCGATTGAATTGGGCGGTTACGGCATCCGCATCAACACGATCTGTTCGACATTCATACGCACGCCTTTGAAAGAACCCACCTTTTCCAACCCCAACCGCGTAAAATGGCCGACGCACAAGATCGAATGGGGCGGCGTGGGTGAGATAACGGACATAATGGGTCCCGCGGGTTATCTCGCGTCCCACGCCTCTGCCATGATGACAGGAGCGCACCTGTTGATTGATTGGGCTGAATGATGCAGATATCGGTTTTTTTGGATACACCTTCGTAGGTGGCATCGGTCTAAACGATTGAATCTGTTGGGCGGTTGGCTGCGTCCGATCCCTCTGCAGTATGCCGCCTAGCAGAGCGCATGGCATGGGCGTAATACCGTTATGAACTAGCAGACTGATTGCTAAGTATCTATAAAACGTATTTTGGATATAAAAAACTATCACTTTGCCAAATGCCGATCTGGCCTTATTTATTGATTTAACAGCGCAACGCATGCGTATTAAGGAGTACTTTAACAATGCTGGATCGTCCGATGATGGACCCCCGTGAACTGCGAAATGCGTTTGGCTGTCTTCCGACGGGCGTGACTATAGTCAGCTTGTTTGATGAGGCGGGAAAGCCAACAGGCGTGACAGTTGGATCATTCACCTCACTCAGCATGTCGCCCGCGCTGTGCCTTTTCTCACTGGGTAAGAATCAAGCGAGCGCACGACTGTTTCAAGACAACACGCCATTTGTGGTCAACGTGTTGTCACCCGATCTTGCCGACGTCGCGTGGCAATTTGCGAAGCCGCTGGAAGATAAGTTTGAAGGCGTCGCCATATCTGACACCCTTGTTGTGGCGCCGCGGCTACGCGATTGCATCGCGCATTTCGCCTGTCACACGCATGCCATTCACGATGGTGGTGATCATATTATTGTCGTCGGAGAGATTATGGATTTCGATTATGAAGACGGCGATGCGCTGATCTTCTATCGCGGTGGGATGCATAAGCCTGCAGCCCTATGAGCCGTCTGCCAGAGCTTGATGAAACTGCATTAAGCGACGATCAGAAAAAGGTTTTCGATGCGATCGCAAGCGGGCCGAGAGGCACCGTTTGCGGGCCACTTCGAGTATGGTTGCAAAGCCCCGGATTGGCCGCACAAGCCCAAGCGCTGGGGAAATATGCCCGTTACGACAGCGTCTTGCCCGCACATCTGTCAGAATTGGCGATTTTGGTTACCGCGCGGTATTGGTCGTCAGGATTTGAATGGACGCACCATGCGCCGATCGCAGTGCAGGTCGGTGTTCCTGAACAGGCCGTCGAGGCGATTGCGCGTGCACAGCGGTATTCCTTTGATGATCCCCAGATGCAGGCCGTCTTCGATTTCGCGGTTGAGCTGCATTTGAACAAGACAGTGAGCGACGGGGCGTATGATGCTGCCAAGGCGGCTCTTGGCCTTCAGGCTTGCGTCGATCTTGTTGGTATCTGTGGATATTACACGCTGATTTCCATGACGATTAATGTTTTCGATGTCGCTGATGGGGATGGCCCGAATTTACCAAAACTTGATATGGCTGTTGCGGGGTTTTTCGGCGCCTAGTCAACTGTAACGGCCGTCAGTCGCATGATGTCTGATAGCCGCGGGTGAGCCGCGCCATCGCTGTTGGCAAGATCGTCTTCCTGCATCCAAGCCCCAAGTTGACGTGCGCGCAGGTGGGCGCGCAGCGATGCGGGAACGCGTTCGTCCGAGTACGCTGTGAGGGCACCTCCAGCGTGGCGGGCGAGCGCAAGCGCGTCTTGCGCAGCCTTTGTCACGCCCATTCCAACGTGCGGGCGGGCTACGCAGGCTGCATCACCAGATAACGCGACCCGACCGTCATGCATCACCGGCGAATGGTGATCATAGATCGGGGTGAAGAACGGGCGTTCGGAACAGTTCAGGATTTCAACAAATGAGGCTGGCATCATCGCTTTGGCCTGGGTCTGCATAGCGCCAAGCACGTCATCGCGGATCAAGGGCGGCGGAATAGAGATCGAATGGCGTTTGCCGGAGTTGTCCGTCAGCATATCGTCCAAGTCGGGCGCAGGCACGTACCAGACGAAATTATAACGTCTGTGGCCGGTCCGCAGATCATTGTTTGGCCCCGCAATCGGATAGCCAATGATTTGGCTGCCTGCAGGGGTATAGAATGCAAATGTTGGAAAAATGTCGGCGTTGATGTCAGCTGGCAAATCCCCCTCATGGGCGAGGGCGCGCCAGACGACGTAACCAGCATATTGCGGCGTAACGTTCGGCAGCATTTGTGCGCGGATCGCCGATCGAAAACCGTCAGCGCCCACTAGCAGACCCCCGGTCTCAGAGGGGCCGTTGTCGAAATGTGCGGTAACACTGGACGCGTCTTGGCTGTAGCCCGTGACGTGGCGCCCAAGGTGATAGCAGCTCTCAGGGATGAGCCGCCTGAGTAGTTGGTGAATTCGGTCCCACGACGTCACGATTTGGGAATACGGCAGCGTGCAGATGCGCTGCCCCGCTTTGTCAAACGCCACACGGTCATGCACCTGAACACCGAGGTCGGTCAGGTCTGCACCTACAAAATCTAGTGCCTTAATCAATGTGTCGTGGGTCACGATGCCCGCACCACGGCCAAACAGTTCAACCTCGGTCCGCTCGTACACGTCCACGTGCCAGCCTGCGCGTATCAAAGCGGTTGCCGCGAACAAGCCACCGATAGAGCCGCCACTGATAATTGCGCGTTTTGTCATGTCAGAACCCAGATGTTATTTATCGATCTATAAATAGCATCATGTTGCAGGGTTCAACCCGTGAGGCGAGCCATTTCGTCGGTGTACCAGTCGCCAATTTCGGACGCCGTCATCCATGCGACGCCATCATGGTCGCCGATGTAGTCCAGCAATTCCTCAAGATAGCGGATGCGGTGGGGGACGCCTGTCACATAAGGATGGATCGATATCGCCATGACGCGGGTATTGTCGGCACCCTCCGCATATAGTCTATCGAATTGATCACGGCCCCTGCGCAGGAATTCGTCCGAGCGGTGCTGCTGCAAGGCGTAGACAGCGATGTCATTCATCTCAACCGTATAGGGGACGGTGGTGATGACGCCGTGGGGTGTGTTGATGGCTTGCGGCAAATCATCAATCACCCAATCTGCCAAGTATTTCACCCCGGCTTCGCGCAAAAGGTCTAAGGTTTCAGGCGTTTCGGTCAAGCCGGGGCTTTCCCATGATGTGGGGCGCGTACCGCTGAACGCTTCGATGGTGTCCATCGCAGCATGGATCGCGCCGCGCTGATCGTCGAGCTTGTGCATGGGCCCTTGCAGGTGGCCGTGGCCCATCAGTTCCCATCCTGCATCAAGACCTGCGCCTGCGACGCGCGGATAGCTGTTACAGACGTTGCCGTTGATTGCCATTGTCGTGGGGATTCCACGCAATGTCAGCGCCGCGTGTTGGCGCCAAAACCCAGACCGCATGCCGTATTCGTGCCATGACCAGTTGGGAACATCGGGCAACAGCGGCACACCCATCGGGGGGGGCAGCACGGTGCGTGGCATCGGGCGTTCGATGCTCCATTCTTCGACATTCAAGATCACCCAGACCGCGAGGCGTTTGCCGTCCGGCAATTTCAGCTGCGGGCGATCTACAATAGCTTGATAAGGTACGCGGTCGGTGAGGCGCATCAGAACTCCAAAAATGTTTTGAGGGCGCTGTTAAAAGCAACGGGTTGGTTTAGGTTTGCGAAATGGGCGCAATCGGGGATGTTAACATAGCCAGACCCCGGCGTTGCGGAGGCCATTTCCTGCATGACTACAGGGGCGGCGCCTAGGTCATCCGCGCCCGATATAAACAGCACAGGCAATGTCACGTCGCCCAAGCGTTTCGCGTAATTCAAAGTTTGCAAGGCAC